>JAFWSS010000114.1 GCA_017524385.1 Prevotella sp. | reverse complement strand
TATCATCGTCAAGCAGGGGTTACGCTTCGCTCCACCACCTGCCTGTGGTCGTCCCAGCCCTTCGGGCTTCACTTCACAACCGGTAGCCATACAAGATAAATCCTAGTTTTGTAAGGTGTTTTTACTTCCGAAACTTAAGTAAATTCACTTGCAAGACTTCACTTATTCGATTTCTTCGTTTTCCGACTGCATCAACTCCTGTTCATGTTGTGTGAAGGAGTTGTCGGTGGGTTTCCATGCCGGGTTGGGCATGTACCACCATTGCGACTCGAAGTATTGGCGCAGTTTTGCGTTTTTGAACACATATCCACGATGTGCATACGGTAGGTTGTGATTGACACGTTTGGCAAATGCTGCAGCTTTTTCTTCCGTGCCTTCCGCAGGGAAGTATCTGATGAGTTCTCCGCTCCATGTCAACGAACTCATATAGGTGTCACCGCTGTCATAATAGGTAGGAATGGGTTTGTTGCCCCATTCTACAAGATAGGTGAGCACGTCGGCAGACTCGATGTCCATGTTTGTCTTTGGTTGGAAATTGTTGCCGTGCCACTCCAGTGTTCCGTCGCGCAGCACCACCTCGGTGACAGTGGATCTTCCGTCGAAGTCGTTGGTTTCCAACACACGCGTCTTCCCCTTCCCATCTGTCACTCGGAATTTGGCCCCCGTGAAAGGAGTGTTATCGATGATGAAATGCTTTGTGCATTTCGGGGCGCGGATGCGAAGTGTGAAGTCGTCAATCTGGTGGTTGGCCCATCTCATGGCAGGAAGCAGCCAATATGGAATCTCGAAAGCCCTTCCCACGCCGAACGACATGCGGTAGGCATAGGTGTGGCGTACGGTGTTCAACCCTTTGTTGAAATGGGCGTTGAAATAATAGGCATATGCATGGGTGGCATATTCGTCGGTCTTGTCGTTGTGGAGTCGCTCGCTATCCTCCTCGTCGAATTTCCATTGATCGAGGTCAATGGGAACATAGTATTGCCCTTTCAGCCTTGCATCCTTCACTTCCTTGGGCATGTATTCGTCGTCGAAGGTCTCTGCGAACACCAGTCCGTTGCTGTAGTTGAGCGTCTGGCCGTTCATCACCACGGAGAAATCACTGATGTAGGGATGTGCTCCACTGAGTTTGACGGGTTCGCCATCGTTGTAAGGCGCATTTGCCTCGAAGCCCATCGTCACATCTTTTGCTTGACCGTTGTTCATGAATTGATAGTCTACCTCTACATAGGCAATCCCGTTGTCGCTGAGTGTAATGGTGAGCACCTCTTTCTTAATGGCAATGTCTGTTTCCTGCAGTGGTTCCAAGTGGCTGCCGTTGACGTAGTATACGCCATCGTTGGCTTTTGCTGTGAAGGCCATCAGTGTGATGATGGCAGTTGCCATAAGGGTTTTAATGGTTGTTGTCATAGTTTTTTCTTTTTGTGGAAATCGTTGGAGTTATGTGAACTTACAAAATCTCTTCGAAGGGAGCGGCGCTGATGCATTTGAGATTTTTCTCCAGTTGAGCGACGGAACTGGCACCGACGAGCACGCTAGTGACAGCTTTTTGATGGAGCACCCATGCCAGCGCCATCCCGGCGAGAGTCTCCCCTCGGTTTTCTGCCACTTCGTTGTAGTGGCGCAGGCGTTGGAGGAGTTCAGAAGTGAGCATCGACTCCTTGAGGAACTTGCCTTTCGACATGCGCGAGTCGGCGGGGATGCCGTTCAGATAGCGGTCGGTGAGCAGTCCCTGTGCCAGTGGTGAGAAGGATATGAAGCCGATACCCTCTTCTGCACAGAAGTCGAGAATGCCTTCTTCCTGAGGTTCGCGGTCGAGCATGTTCAGTTTTCCTTGGTAGATGAGCAGAGGGACGTCGCGCTCTTTCAAGTATTTTGCGGCGAATCGAGTGGCTTCCAGTGGCCATCGTGATATTCCGACGTAGAGAGCTTTTCCAGCCCTCACGATATCGACGAGTGCTTGCAATGTCTCCTCCATCGGAGTGTCGGGGTCGAATCGGTGGCTGTAGAAGAGGTCGACATAGTCTATTTTCATGCGTTTCAGGCTTTGGTCGAGCGATGCCATGAGATATTTGCGCGACCCCCACTCGCCGTAGGGCCCAGGCCACATGTCGTATCCCGCCTTCGACGAGATGAAGAGTTCGTCGCGGTAGGGACGGAAATCCTCCTCCATGAGTCGTCCCATTGTCTCCTCTGCGGAGCCGTACACGGGGCCGTAGTTGTTGGCCAGGTCGAAGTGTGTGATACCATGGTCGAAAGCGTAGTGTGTGATTTCGCGGCTGCGCTCGTAGGGGTCCACGCTGCCGAAGTTGTGCCAGAAGCCGAGGCTCACCTTTGGGAGCAACACGCCGGAGCGGCCGCAACGTTGGTATTCCATTCCGTTATCGTAACGGTTTTTGTCTGCAAAATACATTTCTTTCATAGGGTAGGGGATGTTTATTTTTTTTGTATTTGAGGTGCCGACGGTCCGACGACGCCTAACCGCTCCAGTTCATACCCCCTGATTTGCAGGATGAGCAGGTGCAGTTGGGTCTGTCCAGCCAGCTGCTTCACCCTCGGTCCCTCGGCGTAGTGGCGTATCTGCTCCTCCGCCTCCGTCCATTGACGTGCGGCCTCTTCCTTCGTGGCGTCGGCCTTGAGGTATTTCAGTTCGAGGATGTAGCTGTGCGCCACCATGGGGTAGTGCGAGTGGTCGGGCATGAGGAAGAAGTCGCAGTAGCCGTGGTTCAGCTCCATCTCCGGGGCTACTAGGTAGTAGGGGTTGAGTGTCAGGTAGGCGTTCATGAATCCCTGCAGGTTGCGCTCGCCCTCTATCAACTGCCGCACGCTCGTCGTCTCACGGTAGGCGGTGGCGATGGCTTCCAGCATGGGGCGCCACTCGCCGCGCAAGGCGGCACCGTCGAACACCTCGTTCAGCAGGGTGACATCCACCTTGGCGATAGCTTGGTATTCTCGCAGCAGCCAGTCGTAGTACTGCCTGCGCACGTTGTTGTTGGGGATGACGAGTTTCAGGCTGGCGCCAATGGTGTCTCCTATGGTGAGCATGCCATAGTAGAAGAGCAGGCTGATGAAGTTCTCACGGTCTGCTAGTCTGCTGGCGTCGAAAGACTCCTGCAGCCGACTGACGATGAAGCCCTTCTCCGCCACTTGGTGGATGATGCCTCGCCGGTAGTTGTCGAGGGTGTCGAGCTGGATGAGTTTCCTCATCTTGGCATAGTCGGTCCTTGTGTTGGGGTCGATCATCTCCTCCGGGCTCGCTCCCGTCTGCATCACGCGGTTGAGGTAGTAGAGCACCATGTCGCAGTTGAACATCTTGGGGTCTCGTTTGAGGGCACTCTTCGAGAAGCAGTAACCGTCATACCAAGGCTTCATCTCGGCGAGTAGCTCCTCCTCCGTGTGCCCTGCTAGCCTCCCCACCTCCTTGTAGTAGCGTATCATCCCCCGCACGTCCTCCTCGGAGAATCCTAGCATCATGTTGAACTCCGCCCTTGTGGAGATGTTGGATGCGATGTTGAAGCCCGAGGTGAGGTCGTCCATCGTCACGGGCGAGACGCCCATCATGAGGATGCGCGAGAATGTGGGCTTGTACTGCTTGAAGGTGTCGCGGTAGAAGCCGTAAGCGTGGGTGAGCCCGTGGTAGATGGCCTCGCCCTCCTCGTTGAGCACGGTGTTGGTGAAGTTGTCGTACTCGTCGATGATGAGGTAGAGTGGATGGCCGAAGTATTTCGCCTTGGCGTTGATGTAAGTCAGCTTCGTCCGAGAAGACTTGAGGTTGACCACATCCTCTTCAAACCCTTCCTCATAGAACCGTGCATACCTGTGGGCAAACTCATTGAGCATAACTTGGCAATATTCCTCGAAATTGCTCTCCAGCACGTCTGACGTGCCACCAATCGCAGAGAAGTCGAGATACAGGATTTGGAACTTCCCCCTCTCTCTTGTGGGATGGTCTGCAATCCACAGTCCCTCGAAGAGCTCTTGGAAGTTGTCGCGCTCGTTGATGTCGTAGTAGGCTCGGAGCATGCTCAGGAAAATGCTCTTTCCAAACCGGCGTGGGCGGATGAGGAACAGGAAATGATCAGTGTCCTCCATCACAGGGAGGTACTTTGTCTTGTCGACGAAGTAAAGGCCCTCGCGCCTCAGTTGCTTGAAGTCGGAGATACCGTAAGGGAGAAGCTTTACAGGTGCCATCGTATGCTTGTTTTGGTATTGACGATGCGAAGATAATCATTCTTGGTGACATCTCCAAATTTTAGCCCCGACAAGACAATAAAAAACTCAACTTTCGCAAGTAAAGGAAAATGAGGTGTGAAGAGGTCTCTAGAAAGTTGAGTGAATGCGGAACTTGTGAAACTTCAGTTTCGTACAAAAGCGGGTTGCATGGCTTATGGTATGAAGAAAAATGTTGAATGTTAAAAAAAACATTCTGAATTGTTTTGTGTTTTCCTGTGAAATCACTAATTTTACCCCAAATTTGCCAAAAGACATCGTATGAGGCCTTGTTGTCTTCTTTGATGAGGCTTTTTACGTAATGAAAAAACCTAATTATGAAAGAATTTGTCATATCCGAGGTAAAGGCCGAGACCGCCATATTGGTGGGTTTGATTACGAAAGATCAAGATGAAGCGAAGACGAAAGAATACCTCGACGAACTAGAGTTCTTGGCCGACACCGCCGGCGTTGTCACCGTGAAGCGTTTCACCCAGCGCTTGAACGGCCCCAGTCAAGTGAGTTATGTGGGAAAAGGTAAGTTGGATGAGATCAGGGACTTCATCAAGTCAGAAGAAGACGCCGAGCGGGAAATCGGTATGGTGATTTTCGACGACGAGTTGAGCGCCAAGCAGTTGCGTAATATCGAGCAAGTGTTGAAGGTGAAGATATTAGACCGTACTTCGTTGATTCTCGACATCTTCGCCATGCGCGCCCAGACAGCCAATGCCAAGACCCAGGTGGAGTTGGCCCAATATCGTTACATGCTACCCCGTTTGCAACGTTTGTGGACCCACTTGGAACGTCAGGGCGGCGGTTCTGGTTCCGGCGGCGGCAAGGGATCCGTTGGACTCCGTGGCCCTGGTGAGACTCAGTTGGAGATGGACCGTCGAATCATCCTCCAGCGCATCACTCTGTTGAAGCAGCGCCTGGCGGAGATAGACAAGCAGAAGACCACTCAGCGCAAGAACCGTGGGCGTCTTATCCGCGTCGCCCTCGTGGGATACACCAACGTGGGGAAATCGACGTTGATGAACCTGCTCTCCAAGAGCGAGGTGTTTGCAGAGAACAAGCTTTTCGCCACGCTCGACACGACAGTGCGCAAGGTGGTGTTGGAGAACCTTCCCTTCCTCCTCGCCGACACCGTGGGGTTCATCCGCAAGTTGCCAACCGACCTTGTGGACTCCTTCAAATCGACGCTCGACGAGACCCGTGAGGCTGACATGCTGTTGCACGTGGTGGACATCTCACACCCCGACTTCGAGGAGCAAATCCAGGTGGTGGAGAAAACGCTGGGCGAACTAGGCTGCAGTGACAAGCCGATGATGATAGTGTTCAACAAGATTGATGCGTATCACTGGGTGGAGAAGGAACCAGACGACCTCACGCCTCCCACGAAGCAGAATGTCACGCTCGAAGAGCTCAAACGCACATGGATGGCCAAGTTGAATGACAATTGCCTTTTCATTTCCGCCAAGGAGAAGACCAACATCGACGAGTTCCGCACCGTGCTCTACCAGAAAGTGAAGGAACTGCATGTGCAGAAATACCCCTACAACGACTTCCTCTATCCCGTGGAGGATGATGTGCAGGAAGACTTGTCAGAGTAATCAGAGCATTCCGGGTAGTCCGACCAATCACCATCGTCTACAAGATAACAAATAGGAAACAACCACAATAGCAAAGCCTATGGGAAAACTATTTTTTACTCTTTTATTGTCATTGATGGCACTCACCTCCAATGCCCAGGTGATGAAACAGGGCGACCTCAACCATGACAACCAAGTGAACATCACGGACATTGTGACTATGGTTGACAACGTCTTGCATGGCAAATCCCCCATTCTTGTATCATTCTCCAATGAGACTATGACTGTTGGGAGTAAGGTGACCATCCCCACTGGCGGCGGATGCTACAATGTCCAAAGCAGCGACGCGAACGTTGCCTCAGCCATAGTGGATGGCAGTACCATTGTCTTTGCCGCTATTGGTGTCGGCACTGCATCCGTCACGGTTGCTGATTGTAACAGCGGGGAGACGGCTACTATCAAGGTCACAGTTGTAAACAAACCTCAATCCTACCTCTCCTGCCCGGATGACCACCACCCACACATGATTGACCTGGGGTTGCCCTCCGGAACGAAATGGGCGTGCTGCAACGTGGGAGCCGACAAGCCCGAAGCCTACGGCGGCTTCTACGCTTGGGGTGAGACGGAAGAGAAGGGCAATTACGATTTGTCCACATACATCCATTGTGACGGCTCATACGACACCTACCACAACATCGGCAGTGACATCGCGGGTACCCAGTACGACGTTGCCCATGTGAAATGGGGTGGTACTTGGGTGATGCCATCCAACGCTCAACAGGTTGAGTTGGTGGAAAGCTGTACTTTCAAATGGACAACAGTCAATGGCATCAATGGTAGGGTATTCATTGGCTCCAATGGCAACAGCATTTTCATGCCTGCGGCGGGCCGCCGCGTCCTCAACGGCCATCACACTGTTGGCATCATAGGCCACTACTGGTCGTCCACGCAGGATCCGAAAGACTCGCGCGCCGCCTACATGCTGAACTTCGAGTCGAACTACGTGCGTTGGCAATACTACTACGACCGCTACCGAGGCCTCACGGTTAGACCCGTCTCCAGATAGGTGCATCCTTATCCCCTTGTCCCACCCCGTGAAAAAAAATGATTAAATCATCATTATGTCATCGATAAAGGACCGTGCATATGAACGGGGTGATTAATAACGGGCACCATACCTGCCCGCCGCTGGTTCCCCACAAAGTCACGGAATAAAAGAATGAACAAAAACAAACCGCATGAGCCGAAAGGCTTTAGTTGTTACGCTGTGCGGAGATTAGTAGAACAATATAATAACCATTTAAGAAAAGTACATGGAATACAGACCATTGACCGAACAAGAAATCGGCATCCTCGAGTCGAGAGGTTGCAAGGCCCAGGATTGGGATTTGATTTCCGTTAAAGAGGGTTTCGACCCCATTTACATCCGCAACACCTCTTTCTACGGCGACATCCAGATAGGCATCTTCGAGAAGGAGATAGAGGTGAGCAAAGGCTTTGTCAAGCATTGTGGCATCAAGAATACGACATTGCGCAATGTCTCCATCGGTGACAACTGCCTTATCGAGAACATTGGCAACTTCATCAACAACTATACGATTGGTGACGAGTGTTATATTAGTAATGTGAACACGATAGAGACCACCGACGGTGCGACTTTCGGCGAAGGCAATCTCATTTCGGTGTTGAACGAGGTAGGCGATGGCAACGTGATGCTCTTCGACGGACTCACCAGCCAGTTGGCTGCTTTCATGGTCAACCACCACAATGACAAGCAACTGATGCAAACGATTTTCGACCTCATCAAAAAGGAGGTAGAGGCCAGCGTTCCCGACCGCGGCACCATCGGCAACAATGTGAAGATTATCAATACTGGTGAGATTACCAACACCCACATCAACGATGACTGCGAGATCAACGGCGCTTGCCGTTTGAGCGACTGCTCCATCAAGAGCATCCCCGAGGCCAGTGTCTATATCGGTTCTGGCGTCATCTGCGAGAACTCCATCATCTACGACGGAAGTTCCATCCTCAACAGCGTGAAGATAGAAAACTGCTTTGTTGGAGAGGCCTGCAAAATCACCAATGGTTTTGCTGCAGAGAACAGCATCTTCTTCGCCAACAGCTTCATGTCGAACGGCGAGGCCTGCGCAGCCTTCTGCGGTCCCTTCTCCGCCAGCCACCACAAGAGCTCACTCCTCATAGGCGGCATGTTCTCCTTCTACAACGCAGGCTCAGCCACCAATTTCAGCAACCATGCCTACAAGATGGGGCCGATGCACTACGGAACTCTCGAGAGAGGTGTGAAGACCGCCAGCGGCGCCTACATCCTCATGCCGGCGCACATCGGAACCTTCTCCGTCTGTTTTGGTAAACTGATGTATCATCCCGACACGCGCAACCTCCCCTTCTCCTACCTCATCGCCTACGGAGACACGATGTATCTCAACCCAGCGAGGAACATCACCACCGTGGGACTCTATCGCGACATCCGCAAATGGCCGAAGCGCGACAAGAGACCATGTGGCGGACAGAAGAGCATCGTCAACTTCGACTGGCTCAGTCCCTTCTCCGCAGGAGAAATCATACAAGGAAAGCAACTGCTCGAGAAACTCCGCGAGGCATCGGGAGAGAAGGTCTCCATCTACAATTTCCACGAGTATGTCATCAAGGCCAACCACCTGCGCTCCGGCATCGAACTATACGACATGGCGCTTCGCATCTTCATGGGCGCAGTGCTCAAGAGACACAAGCTTGAGTTGCCCAAGAGCCCCATCGGCACAGGCAAGTGGAACGACCTCGCCGGACTCCTCCTCCCCGAGACGGAAGAGAACCGTCTGGTGGAAGACATCAAGAACGGTGTCATCATCGACATCTACGACATCCTCGACCGTTTCTTCGAGATACACCAGAATTACTCCGAATACCGTTGGACTTACACCTACCGCCTCATCCTCGACTACTATGGCTTGGAGACCCTCACCGAAGAAGACGCTATGCGCATCCACAATGATTACATCATAGCCCGGCGGAAATGGATTTCAGAAATTCGCAAGGATGCCGAGAAGGAGTTCACCCTTGGCGACGTGGACCGCGAGGTGCTTGACAACTTCCTGAGTCAACTCGACAAGGAGATGGAGTTTGAAAACGAGAACAAATACGAATAAAAGGAACGAAAAAACAAGAAAGAACTTGGTGCTTTCTTAGAAAAGTCCAAATACACTTTTAATTGTCTCTCAATTATGAAAAGAACATTGATTATTGCTGGTCTAATCCTCTTGGCAGCATTCAATGCCCAGGCGCAGGATTATAAATATGCCACCGTGCCAGGCGACCCCATGCAAACACGCATATACACCCTCGACAATGGTCTGAAAGTCTATCTTTCCGTCAACAAGGAGGTTCCACGTCTTCAAGCCAACATCGCCGTGAAGACAGGTTCGCGCAACGACCCAGCAGAGACCACCGGTCTGGCCCACTACTTGGAACACCTTATGTTCAAAGGCACCAAGCAGTTTGGCGTCACCGACCCTGCTGCCGAGGCCCCCTACTTGGCCGACATCGAGGCCCGCTACGAGGTGTATCGCACACTCACCGACCCCGAAGCACGCAAGAAGGCATATCACGAGATAGACAGCGTCTCTCAACTCGCCGCCCGGTATTTCATCCCCAACGAGTATGACAAATTGATGTCGGCCATTGGCAGCGAAGGCACCAACGCCTACACGAGCAACGATGTCACCTGCTATGTGGAGAACATCCCCTCCAACGAAATTGAGAACTGGGCCCGGGTGCAGTCCGACCGTTTCCAGAACATGGTCATCCGCGGTTTCCATACCGAGTTGGAGGCAGTCTATGAGGAGAAGAACATCGGCATGGCCCAGGACCAGAGGAAGATGTGGGAAGCCCTCTACGCCAAGATGTTCCCCACGCATCCTTATGGCACCCAGACCACCATCGGCACGCAGGAGCACTTGAAGAATCCCTCAATCACCAACATCAAGAACTACTTCAACCGCTACTACGT
>JAFWSS010000113.1 GCA_017524385.1 Prevotella sp. | reverse complement strand
TGACGATGTCGGCAGTGGTGTATTTCCTTCCACCTGCAGACTTCTCAAACCATCCGCGCACCTTGTAGCCTTCCTGGGCCGTGGCGGTGTTGTAATCGATGGCGAACTCACCGATGGCGGCATCCTTCTCCACAAGCTGAATGCCCATCACCGACTTGTCGGTGTCGAGGTATGTCAAGGTGAAGTCGGGCTTCTGCACGAAGTTGGCCACGTAGTTGATGGTGATGCCGGCAAGCGTGACGGGTATGGTGACGGTGCACTTGGTGTCGTCGCCGCTATATGTGATGTCGCCCACCTCGCCGCTGAGAGCCTTGACATCGCTCACGGGGTTGCTCTCGGAAATCATCTCCTCGGCCTTGGAGAGTTCGATGGTGGCCACATACTCATCGCCGTTGGCCTCAAACACCTTCTCAGCCAAATAGTTCACGCCATTGGCGGTGAATCCCTCGAGAATGGGCACTTCCACCTCCACGCCGTTGAGCACACCCTTGATGACGATGTCGGCGAAACCGATTTGCTTTCCGCTCTGCAGGTGGTAGAGGTTGACCTGTAGCCCGCAGGGACCTTCAGCCGTCGGTGCGTCGGTGATGGCATAGGTGAGTTGGTTGTATTTCGGGTCGGTGTTGTTGCGGATGGGCTTCACCTCTGTGGCGAGGGTGGTAACCGTGCCGTCACCACTGAGCCAGGCGATGTCGAGCAGTCCGTTGTCAGTCCCGAAGCGTGTGGTCTTGAAGGCCACCTCGGTGGGTGTGAACTTGAACCCGTGCTTGGGTTGGATGATCCACTGTATGATGTTGGTCTCATCCGGGTTGTTGTTCTGGTCGGTGGGTTCGATGGCCGTCTCGGTGAATCCCGGATCGGTCTTCGTTCCCTTGTAGATGAGTCCGCTTCCCAGCACCACCTTGCTGCTGATGAAATAGTCGTCGGCCTCGCCGAAGTCGGCAGTCTGGTCGCTGGTGCCCAGGTCGAAGGGGAAGGTGGCCGTTGCGGGTTCGTCTTCCAGCGACACGGGTTGTTTGACGGCTTTCTGCTCCACGCTGAGGGCATAGAAATAGTTGTTGTCGTTGGTGGATGCGACCACCACGAAGCCCTGTGTGGCATCGCTTCGCAATGCGGTGTAGGTGGTGACAGGGTTGGTCTCGGTGTTGGTGATTTCGGTGTCGTTGTCACCGATGGTGTAGTAGGAGTAGTTAGGGTATCCTTTCACCTTGACGATGTCGCCAGCGTTTTTCACCGGCACTTTCAACACGGTGCCCTTGCGCATCTGTATGTTGTTGCCGTTGTTGCGGAAGGAAGCTCCATTCGACTCCACGGTGAGAAGGATTCCGTTGTCCTCGATGGCCTTCACCGTTCCGCTGCCTTGCGAGAGAGCCATGGTGGCCTCCATCACGTCGGCGTTGCCGAAATCCCATGTGCCGGTGACATCGGGTTCAGGGAGTGCCTTGTTGAGCACGACACTCACGCAGTAGATGTATCCCCCGTCGGAGACGACCTCGACGTAGCCTTGCTTCAACTCGGCATTTGTGACGGTGTGTGAAGTGGTGTTCTCGCAGACTTCCGTTTCGTTGCCGTAGTGGTATTTGCTATAGCCGGGATAGCCTTCCACGGTGACCACGTCCTTGGTGGAGGAAACGGGGATTCGCAGGATGGTGCCAGCATTAAACTGAGCGTTGTCCCTACCGATACAATAGAGTTTGCCATTGGTGGCGTCAACGTGCATGAAGATGCCCGGTTCGCTCGACTCGATGTCGGCCTCCATGTTTTGGTAGTTGGTAGCTTCGCGGATGCCAGCGGGGATGTCGTTCTTGAAATCCCATTTGGCGGTGGTGGCTGCTTTCAGAGCCACAACCGTCATCAGCATCACGCCCAACAATCCCATTTTCAAGAAAAGTTTTTTCATAAGCGTTGTTTTTGTTAGTAATTTGTTTTATAGATAGATTATTGCAAGATCTGGCAGGAAACAGGTATAAGAGAATCAACCTTAATATTTCATACTAAAACCAAGAATGTGAGTTTTCTAACGCTAATCCTTTGGTAATCAGAGGAAAAAGTGTTGCTTTTGTAGTGCTAAATCCAAAACATACCTCACATGCGCAAAATTAGTCATTTTTCAGTTAGCAACCAAGAAAATTCAGAGAAATTTCACTTCTCTGCGGCAAATAATTTTGTACCGTCCTCTTTCAGTGGACACGAAAAATAATGCACCTGTGCGGTTGAAATTTTATTGGAACTTGTCTTCATCTTCTGATTTGAATATCATTCTGCTATAATTATAGTCACATCAGGAGAAAAATGCAAAAAAAGCGGGGAAGACAAGCTACATCTTACATCAGACGAACCCCGAAGGGGTGGCAGAATGACAACTTCATACACTTCATATCGTTGCTCTGCCACCCCTTCGGGGTTGTTGATTTCATTTCGTCGTCAAGCAGGGGTTGCGCTTCGCTCCACCACCTGCCTGTGGTCGTCCCAGCCCTTCGGGCTTCACTTCACAACCGGTTGCTATACAAGATATATCCTTGTCAAGCAGGGGTTACGCTTCGCTCCACCACCTGCCTGTGGTCATTCCAGCCCTTCGGGCTTCACTTCACAACCGGTTGCTATACAAGATATATCCTTGTCATCTTGTGATCAGGGCCTTTCCCTTCTTGATGACCAAGCCCTTGTATCCCTGTGCCACACGCTGCCCAGCCAGGTTGTAGGCGGGAGTGTCCTCGTCGGTTGTGGCATAGTTGGGAGTGATGCGTGTCACATTTCCTGCGCCCACGGTCTGTAGGTCGCTGGTGACGAGCAGGATTTTGCTTACAGCCACTTCGCTTTCATCCCCTTCAGTGTCGATATGTACCATGGCGGTGCTTCCATTGGTGAAGGCCCTTCCGTCGATGCTGTAGACGACAACATTGTAGTCACCATCCTCGGCAGGTGCGTAAGACATCTGATACCTCCCCTCGTATGCCTCGTCGAGATGGATGCCAGTCACCTTGCTTCCCTTTCCAGGTTGCACACAGAATTGCATGGCAGTGAACCGAGACGGGTCGTCGATGTGCAGCGTGTGGCTCCCTTCTCCATCGGCCTCCAGCATGGCACTACCGCCGATGTTGGAAGGCGCATAAGCATCGGAGGGTCTTCTGATGACGATTTGCACTATCCTCATGACATCCACGATGTCGATGCGGTTGTTCTCGTCGATGTCGGCTTCGTCCTTGAAGAACGGCGTCACATACTTGCTCAGTGAGTGGTAAACCGTCATCATCACGTCGCTCACGTCGATGTGCCTGTCATGATTGACGTCGCCCGGTAGGAAGTACTTGTATGTCAACTTTGAGGTGAAAGGTGCGGGATATGCACCATAGATGTCCTCGTTGTCATCCATGGTGCTGATGCTGATGTTGTCGAACCTTACTTCATATTCCCCTTCAGGCACACTGTCATTGGCCTCAAGTGGAATGGAGAGTATGATGCCATTGTTCTCTGCAATCTCTTCCAGGGTCATCGACATCAACAAGACGATGTATGAGTTGTCTTCCTGCTTGGTGCAGTGCACGGTGTGTCCAGCCGTCCTGTCCGTTGTCTCCAGAAGCGGCATCCCCCTGCTGTTGGTGCTGATGCTGATGCCTTCCGGCAGTGTCATTTGGAATTGCAGTCCGATGGTCACATCCTTGTTGCGCAATCCGATGTCCAGTGTTGCTCCCAGGGGTTTTCTATACACGATGTCGTCGCAGTAGATGTAGTTGTCGGCTTGTGGTTCCTCGATGATAAGTTCGCACCATCCTTCGGCGTTGCTGTATGCCTCCCTGGCACCACTGGGCACATGCACGATGGCAGACACCTCCTCGAAAGCATCGGGTGCTGCAGTGGGTGGGTTGGGTTGGTCGATGAAGATGGTGGCGAGGTTGGTGCAACCTGCAAATGCTTTCTCTCCAATGAATGTGAGGGTGGTTGGGAGTATGATGTCTTCCATTCCCGTGCATCCAGCGAAGCAGTAGTCACCGATGGAGACGAGTTCTTCAGGCAATTCTATTTCAGACAGGTCGGTGCAGTCTTCGAAGACGTGGTCACCCAGAGCTGTCACGCTCTGTGGTATTATTGTTTGTGAGCACCCTGCCACCAGCGTTGACGTCGCCGTTTCAATGATGGCGTTGCAATCTTCGCGTGAGTCGAAGATGGTGTTCTCCTCCACCACGGTGATTTGCGAGAGTGCCGGACAGAGGTGGAAGACGTTGATGTCGACAGATTGCACGTTTTCGGGAATGGTGATGATGCCAAGGTGTGTGCATCCCTCAAAGGCCCCGTTTGACAACCCTCTGAGTCCGGTGAAATATCGCAGTTCCTCAAATGACGTGATGGTGGTGTCGTTTCTGAAAGCGTTGCGGAGGCTCAGCACGTTGGCAGCCTCGTTGACACTCAACTCCCCGTCTCCGTCGGTGTCCCAATGGCTGATGCATATTTCCTCCACTGCCGGGTCGTCGAATACCAGGTTGTTGCCCGAATGTGCATTGGGCGTGATGCCCACTATGGCATGCTGCTGTTTTGAATAGTCCTTGCCTGTTTCGTCATTCTCATCACCATCAGGTGCGAGGTTGGAGAGTTTGAAGTATCCGTCGCATACTCCTCCCCATCCCCAATTGATGTGGTAGAATTCTTCTCCGTCGTATCCGTCGCAGATGAAAGCATGCGAAGAGGTTTCTGTGGAACCAAAATAGATGACTGGTCGATTACAAGACAATTCACAGTAAATCAACCTATTCCATTCCTCCTCGTCGTAGTCTTCCTTGCTGATGTTTCTGACAGATGGAGCATATCCGAAATAGTTGACGAAGGCATTGACGGCGTTTTTGGCATATGCTTCAGCCCTGTCGCTGTAGTAAGCAGTGAGCGCCCCTTGTCCGCAATAGCGTATGAGTTGCGCCACAGCCAGTTGTGCTTCCTCGTCTTCCCCTCCCTCGTAATAGTCGAGCATGTTGTCCCAGTCGAAGTCGAGTTGAGGCAATGTGTCCAGTTTGACTTCGGCTCCGATGTTGTCATAGCCAGGTATGATGTCGCATGCTTCCTGTGGCCATCTGTGGTGTCTCATTACTTGCGCCATAGCCACCGCCACGCATCCCGCCGGACAATAGTTGCCGTCCACCACGGGAGAAAGCATGTTGTATGCATTACCCGTCTCGTTTTTGACGCCTTGTCCCCAGCGTGAGGACAATATCGGACTGATGGCTTCCAGATTGGGAATCCTTCGTGGTCTCTCTACTTTACCATGGGTTTGGGAATAGTTGGCGGTCATGGCATTGAGCCATTCGCGCATGTTGTCAGGCATGTGGTTTTCATCGAGTGTGCCGTTGTCGGCGTATCCCAGGAGTTCGCCGTCGGCGTCGTTACCAGCAACGATGACGAATCCTTTTCCACCCTCAGCGTTGAAAATATAATAAGAGGCTTGAGGCATGGTTTCATTTTTTATGGCCAATTGCTTTCCTTTTTTTGAGAAGAATTCGCAGGCAGTCTGCCGTGCCTTTTGTGGTGTCACGGGACCTGCCAGACAATTCATGTATAAGCTGGCCAGCAATAGTAAAGTCCAAGCTCGTTTCATGATGTGATATTTAAGTAAGTAAGTTAATAGTCTGCAAATATAATTTTTTTTCTTGAATTTCCTACTATTTTCTTGGTTTTTTTTGTTGGATGGCCAATATTCTTGACTAATGTCATAAAAGCTTGTCCCATTTGGTGTTATAATTGTTCTAAATGCGAAAAATCGGGGTGACAGGTTTTTACCTGTCACCCCGATTTTTTGTGTTTTTTCCAGGAGAGCCTAAGATGCTATAGGAGCCTATAGGATGTCATAGGAGCACTCCATGAAAAGCCTGGTGTCCTATTTGCGGAGCAGTTTGCGTCCGTTCTGGATGACAACACCCTTGTAGGAAGCGTCCACGCGCTGACCGGCGAGGTTGTAGGCCGGAGCGTCTGTCATATCATCGGTGGTCAACTGGTCGATGCCCTGGTTGATGTCGATGGTGATGGGATAGAGTTGGTAGGCTTCCTTGAAGATGACGAGGATGCCTGTTGCCTTGACTGCGTTGGCGGCAGCGAGGTCGATCTTGAACTTGTTGTACAGGGTGAGTGTCGACTGTCCGTCGGAGAGCGAGAAGTTGCCGTCGGCTTCCACGACGTTCACATTGTCGAAGGACACCAGTTCGCAGATGTATTTCATATCCTGTGCCTGTGCCAGTGTGAGGGCGATGGGCTGTGCGGGCGAACCTGCGCTGAAGGTGATCTTGTCGGCGTTGGTCTTGTCGGTCTTGGCGATTTCGGGCAGGTTGTTGTATGGGCTGAACTTGCCGATGATGCTGCCGTTGAGCACCTGGTCGTTCTCGAAGTTGATGCCGAGGTTGTAGAACTCGATGGCGCCGGAAGCATCGCGCACATAGACGTCGCGGTCCTTTGCGTAGAGCACCTGTGCGTTGTCAAGTTTCAATTCGGCCTCCGTGCCAGACTCCAAGGCCTTGAAGGCAGCGATGTTGTCGCATACGGGCACTCCTGGGTCGGGAGGAGTCTCGCCACCGCCGATGGTGATGGGATAGAGCTGGTAGGCTTCCTTGAAGATGACGAGGATGCCGGTGACCCTGGTGGCGTTGGCTGCAGCGAGTTCGATCTGGAACTTGTTGAACAAAGCGAGTGTCGACTGTCCGTCGGAGAGCGAGAAGGCACCGTCGGCCTCCACGATGTTCACGTTGTCGAAGGTGACAAGGTCGCAGACATACTTCATATCCTGTGCCTGTGCCAGGGTGAGGGCGACGGGCTGTGCGGGCGAACCTGCGCTGAAGGTGATCTTGTCGGCATTGGTCTTGTCGGTCTTGGCGATTTCGGGCAGGTTGTTGTAGGGGCTGTACTTGCCGATGATGCTGCCGTTGAGCACCTGGTCGGTCTCGAAGTTGATGCCGAGGTTGTAGAACTCGATGGCGCCGGAAGCGTCGCGCACATAGACGTCGCGGTCCTTGGCATAGAGCACCTGTGCGTTGTTAAGTTTCAACTCAGCCTCCGTGCCGCTGCTGAGAGCCTTGAATGCGGCGATGTTGTTGCATACGGGTACATCTGGGTCGGGAGGCGTAGTTCCTCCGCCGATGGTGATGGGATAGAGTTGGTAAGCCTCCTTGTAGATGACGAGGATGCCGGTGACCTTGGTGCCGGTGGCAGCAGCTAATTCGAGGTTGAACTTGTTGAACAGGTTGAGTGTCGATTGTCCGTCGGAAAGTGTGAAGTTGCCGTCGGCCTCCACGATGTTCACGTTGTCGAAGGAGACGAGTTCGCAGACATACTTCATATCATTTGCCTGTGCGAGGGTGAGTGCGATGGGCTGTGCTGCCGATCCTGCGCTGAAGGTGATCTTGTCGGCGTTGGTCTTGTCGGTCTTGGCGATTTCGGGCAGATTGTTGTAGGGGCTGTACTTGCCGATGATGCTGCCGTTGAGCACCTGGTCGGTCTCGAAGTTGATGCCGAGATTGTAGAACTCGATGGCGCCGGAAGCGTCGCGCACATAGACGTCGCGGTCCTTGGCATAGAGCACCTGTGCGTTATTAAGTTTCAACTCAGCCTCCGTGCCGCTGCTGAGAGCCTTGAATGCGGCGATGTTGTTGCATACGGGTACATCTGGGTCGGGAGGCGTGGTTCCTCCTGTGAGAGGTTGGGTGACATACACTTCAAAAGTGCCCTTGTAAGGTACGAGGATGCCTTCCACGTTGTAGGTGTCGTTCTCGTTCCAGTCGCCCAGTCCAATCTTGAAGCGGTCGTAGATCCAGATGGAGTCGTTGCCCACGTAGGCGTAGATGTTGGTGTAGTTGCCCTCTTGTTTTGACACCACCTTGACACCCTCGATGCGGATGAGGTTGCAGTAGTATTGCTCGTCCTTGGCTTGTGCCACGGTGAGCATGATGGGTGTGGCGGTGCCGTTGGTGGCAGTGATGGAGTTGGCGTTGGTGTTTTCGGTCTTGGCCAATTCGGGAATGTTGTTGTAGGTGGCTCGCTTGCCGACGACCGAACCGTTGAGGATTTGACCTGTCGTGAGTTTCAAGCCGGTGTTGTAGAAGTCGATGGCTCCGCTGGCGTCGCGCACGTAGATATCGGCTGTTCCTGCGTAGAGCACTTGTGCGTTGGTGAGGGTGAGGTTGGCCTCGGTGCCATCCTCAAGGGCCTTGAAGGCAGCGATGTCGGCCACGGTCTGCACGTTGAGGTCTTCCTTGACGAAGGTCTTCTCCACCACGGCGCTCATATTGCCTTCCAAGTCTTCCTCCACGGCTTTCACCGTCGTTGTCTCGGTGATGGTGAAAGGACCACTATAAACGGTGGGATTGGAGACGGGATTGGAACCGTCGGTAGAGTAATAGACGGCGAAGTCGGGGTTCGACGGGGTGATGGTCACCTGGGTCGATCCGATGAATGGCGTGGTGCCGGTGATGGACAGAGTGGCAGGCTGCGGTGTCCCATCGACCACGGCTTCCACTTTCTGAATACGCCAGTGGCCGGAGCCAGTAGGACGTGTGAAAGCGACAGAAGCAGCCGAACCCGTCCAAACACCGGTGTTCGGGTCGTAGGAACCAGTATCAACCACATCGGCTGTCTCCGGTTTGTAGGCGCCGGAGAAGGTTATGGTGATTTGCGTCAAACTACCGCTCTTGGCAGCCACGGTCATGGTACCGCCGCCGTAAAGGCGAATGCCATTTCCCGTATTGTAATATTTACCGTCATTGGCTCCACCGGAGAAGGTGACGGTGAAATCGCCTCCGTCGAACGGGTCGGGGTATTGGACGCCGTTTTCGAGGCCTAAGTCTGCGAAGGTGATCGTACCACCCCACGCAGTGCCGAACACAGCCGCAAGGAGTGCCAGCATGAAAAAGCGTAGATGTTTTGTCATAATGTTTTGATTTTGGTGAAGTATTCTCAATAGGTTGCAAACTTATAAAAAAAACTCCATACTTGTTTCTTTTTTCACGAATATTTTCAAAAACGGGGAAAAAAGCATCCCAGCCATCGCTTTTGGAACGGTGGCTGGGAGGGGGAATCGGAATATTCGGAGTAATCGGAATATTCGGAGTGATCGGAGCAATCCGAGTGCCTAGTGGCTGCTGAGAATGATGTCGACGGCGAGAGTGATGTCGGTGATTTCTATGGAGCCGTTTTGATTGACATCGGCGTTGATGATGTTGAAGACACTTGGGGTGTTGCCCAGGATGTAGTCCACCATCGTGGTGACATCGGTGACGGTGACGGTGCCATCGCCATTGGCGTCGCCGAGGAGGATGGCAGGCTCGCTACCCTTCCTTCCAGAGAGTGTGATGTTGAGCACCACTTGCTTTCCAGCAGGCGTGAAGGTGATTGTCCCTGTGGCGGGTGTGGCGAAGGCGATGTCGTGTGCCACCACGGTGTAGGCTCCCGAACCATCCTTCTTGGGGAAGACGTATTGTGTCGACGGATATTCCGTGCCGTTGCACTCCTTGATGTAGGCATCGGCCTCTGCGTAGTTGTCATATCCTGTGAAGGTCATTTTTTCCACTTTGAAATCCTCCGGCAGATGGATGGTGTATTGCACTCCAGCGGAGTATTTGATGCCGTTCAGTTTTCCAGTGGTGAACCCCTTGTCGTTCCTATTTGTCACACTGAAGCCATCCTGGAACACCCATGTCGTGGTGTTGTTACTCTCCACATAGGTTGTTTCGGTGATGGTGAAGGAATAATCCTCCACGGGTTGTTCCTCTTCTGCGTTGATGGCGTCCACATGCGTGCCGTTCTCCTTGTTGTAGGCAGGGAAATAGTCGTCGACGGCCTCTTCCGCATCAGCGTTCTCATTGACCATGATGTCCTGCACGATGGAGTTGAGATACACCTCGAGGTTGTAGTATTTCTCCTCCGGGTCGAGGGTGTAGGTGCCGGCGTCGCTGGCGTCGTTGGGGTTGAGTCCGTTGGCGGTCTCCCATGCGTCGGGTATGCCGTCGAGGTCGGTGTCGAACCTATCGGGGCGTACTCCGGTGCCGAAGTTGCTCTCCGTATATCCGCCTACATCTGCGACGCGGTCGATGATGCCTTTCTGCTTCGTCACCGACCCGGTGTAAGTGCAAGTCCCGTTCCTCGCCTCATTGGCGTAGCGTGTATCCACATTGTCGCGATGAAGCGATGCTCCGGCATAAGACAGCACCTTGTCGAAGGCGTTTTCTGCACTATGTGTGGTGACCTCTCCCGCCGGGCATGGGGTGTCCATCTTTATTCTCACGCATTTCACGCCCGATGAGTTGTTGACGTGTGGCACGGCGTTGCCGTAATAGTTGTCGGGGTCTTGCGAGTATTTCTCTCCATTGATGGTGAACACGCCGCTGTCATATACCACACCCTTCCAGTCGTAGTTGGCGGCGTTGCTGCCTGCTGCGGTCACATAGTTGCCGCTGATGTAGTATCTGCTTGTCATCCCTTCAAAGACGGTGGTGGTGGAGTTGCCCGAATTGCTCACCGAGACTTGGGTGACCCTGGTCTTGTTGGACGTGGCGGGACCTGCCTTGTAGTAGTTGTTCACCATATTGATTTGTCCGCCCCCGGGGCCTCCGTAGCAGCCTCCCGTGCCCCAGTTGTAGAGCACGCAGTTGCGGAAGTCCACGTTCTCTGCCTGCACCACGTTCTGCCACAGGTAGGTGTTGTATTCGTAGTTGTCGGTGTATCCGGTCCATCCATATCTCGAACCATTGAACCTTGGTGTCCTGTTTTGCAGGTGCTGGAGGAGGTTGTGGTGGAAGGAGGCGAGTTTTCCTCCCCAGATGCCGCCGTAGCCGTGTGCGTCCTTTCCGTGTCCTGCATTGGTGAGACTTTCGGCGATGGTGCACCACTGCATGGTGAAGTTGTTGTTGTCGTAGAAGGATGCCACCTCGTCGATGGACCAGCTGAAGGAGCAGTGGTCGAGCATGATGCCGGTGACTTCGCGCTGCCAGATGGCATCCGCCCCGTCGTTGACATTCCTCTCCTCCCCTCTTCTGACGCGGATGAATCGGATGATGTTGTTGGCGGTGGGCCTTACGGTGTAGTATCTGATGGTGATGCCGGGATAGGGCGCCGTCTGGCCTGCTATGGTGGTGTTGTTTCCGATGACGAGGTCGCTGTTGAGTGCGATGACGCCACCCACATCGAAGACGACGATTTTCTTGTCGCTACCTTGCACGGCGGCGCGCAGCGACCCTGTGCCTTTGTCGTTGAGATTGGTGACATGCACCACTCGGCCTCCTCGGCCGCCGGTGACATATCGTCCATGGCCTTCTGCACCGGGGAAGGCTGGTGTCTGTGCCATCATGGCTGTCATGACCAATGTGGCGAGAAGAGTGAATATTGCTTTTTTCATTTTTTCAGGGCTATTTTTGGGGGATACTAGGAGATTAAAGGAGCTAGTAGGAAGCCATAAGAGATTGTTGTTTTATTTGAGTCCCAGGCGCTCCATTTCGAGGGAGGCCCAGATGAAGGGTCCCACGCCTTTTGCGTCATTGTCGCGGATGGGTTCGCTGAGGTAGTATTCATACGAGCCGTCGCGCTTGGTGTTCTCCTTGGCTTTCGCCTTGGGGTTGATGCGTTTCAGGGCAGCCTCCACCTGGGGACTGACGCCCGGACCGAGACCCGCCACGGAGCAGCAGGAGGTGAGCGAGATGGTCTTGTCGGCATTGACCCGTATGAAATGCTTGAGAATGCCGTTGTAAGCCTTCACGCCGGCGTCACGGTATTTCTCTCCGAGGTATCCTTTGCGGTAGGCCTTCAGCAAGACGTAGGCGAACATGGAGGAGCAGGTGGACTCAAGGTAGTTGCCTTCGCGTCCCGGGGCGTCCATCACCTGGTACCATACACCGCTGTCCTTGTCTTGCCATTTGATGACGGCATCAAGGTCTTTACGCAACAGTTCGATGAGTTCTCCGCGACGAGGATAGTCCTCCGGGACGGCGTCAAGGAGTTCGATGAGTGCCATGGTGTACCATCCCTGCGCCCTGCCCCAGCAATGCTGGCTGAGACCGGTGGTCTTGTCCGCCCAGAACATGTTCCTGTTTTCGTCATAGGCGTGACGGTTGAGGCCGGTGACGGGGTCGAGGGTGCGGTCGTATGTGATGGATACCTGGTTGACGGCATCGTCGTAGATTTTCCTGACCTTGGCGGGTTTCATCAGCGTGGAGGCGGTGAGAGCCCTGTAGGGCAAGCCCATGAAGATGCCGTCGAGCCACACCTGGTAGGCGTAGATGGCCTTGTGCCAATAGACCTTGTCGGCCACAGTGCGTGGTTGCTTGTCGAGCTGCTTCAGCATGGTCTGCATGGCGATGAGGTTTTTCTTCTCAGGTGCCAATTGATACATGCGCGTGACGAAATGCCCGGTGCGTATGTTGTCGAGGTTGTAGTCAAGGATGTCGTATCCCCTGATAACGCCTTTGCTATCGATCATCGTGTCGGTGTATGCCTTGCAGTAGTCCATGATTTCCTGTCCACCGTATTCGAGGTAGGTGTCGAGCATGCTTTCCAATTCAATGCCCATCACATAGCTCCATTTGGGTTTGGTGGAGAAATCGAGGAGGTAGGACTGCGGCACACGTTTCATCTCGGAGTAGGTGAGCCACTCGCTGTAGTGCTTGTAGGGGTTTTCGGTGAGGAGCAGCGAACCATTGGCGAAGACATTGTCGAGGTGCAGGTCGTGACTTAGTCCAGTGCGCCTGAGCCCGGTGTCCTGCACGCCGTCGAAGCGACAGTTCTTCACATTGATGTTGTAGATGTTGTCGGCGTCGTCGAGACCGTTGAGCAGCAGTCCGTATTTGCTCTTGTTGCAAGTGACGTCTTCCATATAGACGTTGCGCACGGTGGGGTTGAACCCTCTGCAGCAGTTTTCCTTCGGCTCATAGTTGAGGTTGATGCGCATGACGGCTTCTCGGCATTCGCCCACCTCCACCTTTCTCATAAAGATGTTCTCGATGACACCGCCACGGCAGGAATTGGTCTTGATGCGCAACACGCGGTCGAGGTTGGGCGAGTCCATCTTGCAGTTCTCCACGAAGACGTTCCTGCATCCGCCGGAGATTTCCGACCCGATGACCACGCCGCCATGGCCGTCCTGCATCTCACAGTTGCGCACGATGATGTTCTGGCTCGGTATGTTCCATTTCCTTCCGTCCACATTGCGTCCGCTCTTGATGGCGATGCAGTCGTCGCCGGTGTGGAAGAGGCAGTTTTCTATCAACACGCGGTCGCACGACTCGGGGTCGCAACCGTCGCCGTTGGGTCCCTCGTTCCAAATCTTCAGTCCGCGCACGGTGATGTCGGTGGACATGAGGGGATGCACCACCCAGAAGGGTGAGTTGACCAGCGTGAGGTCTTCCAAAAGGATGCCATTGCACTTATAAAGGTTGATGAGTTGTGGACGGAGACCTTTGCCGGGGCCGAACTGCCTCTCTTCCACGTCCTTGCCGTCCTCTGCCATTCGCAACAGTTGCGGACGGGTCTCTCGCTGGTGCTCGGGGGTGCTTTCCGTCCATCCATAGCGTGCGGCTCCGCACATGGGCCACCAGGTCTCACGACTGCCGTTGCCGTCGATGGTGCCCTCGCCGGTGATGGCGACATCAGTCTCTCCGTAGGCGTAGATGCAGGGGGAGTAGTTATACACATCGATGCCTTCCCAACGGGTGAGCACCGTGGGATAGAGCGAGGTGTCGAAGGCGAAGAGCAGGCGTGCGTCCTTCTCCACCACGAGGTTGACGTGGCTTTTCAGACGCAGTGCACCTGTGTTCCACGTGCCGGCAGGAACGATCACCTTTCCTCCTCCGCTTTTCGAACAAGCGTCAATGGCTTTGTTGATGGCGGCTTGGTTCTTGGCGGCGGTGGCTGTGGGTGACGCGCCATACTTGGTGATGACAAAACTCTTGTCGGGGAATTGCACCTTGCGGATGCTTCTTTCAATGCTGGCATAGTCGCTCTCCCACCCTTGCGCCAATAGCGACAAGGGGAACAGCAGGCCAAGCAGGATGGATACAAAATGTCTCATATTGTTAAAGTAGTTTGCTTCCCTGAAAAGGGGTGATTTGACGGGTTGGAACTTACGAATTCCAAAGGTTTCGGTTTGTTTGGTGCAAAGATAGTGCAAAAATCTGAATTAACGAGCAAAATGTAATAAAATAACACCAATTTGAACGGAATGGTTTACGTGAATTGATGTGTCAGGGAGGTTGAAGGGGAGGTAAAGGGGAGGTAAAGGGGAGTTAAAGGGGAGTTAAAGGGGAGTTAAAGGGACATATGTACACTCTTTTGGGGAGTTAAAGGGGAGTCCTCCTCACGCTTCTTTTTCCCTTACTTGCTAAAGTTGAGTAATATCATTAGTTTTGGATGTCCATAAGCAAAAATTTATGAATAATTCGTGATAATTCGTGTTTATAACAAATATTCGCCGAATGCTTACGCACACCCACCGAATTGTTAAAAAATCAATATTTAGTGTTAAAAATTTGTTTTTTACCCATGGTCATTATATATTTGCACCATCTTTTTTAGGATTTCGATGTTTCGAAATCAAATTTTTTCGAGGTTGGAAGCTTCCTGCGCCAACCTCTTTTTTGTGCCCGAAGGCTTTGCATCAATCATAAAACAAGGAGTCTGAAAAACGATTTCGGGGGCTTCCGCCCCCGAAATCATCAATGTATTGTCATCTTCTACTCACCCCCGTTGAGTATTTTTGCGACGAGCGTGGTCACGTCTGTGATATTGACCATGCCGTCATTGTTGACGTCGGCGTATTCATGATGATACCCTTGCGAGTCTACGCCGGTCAGCATTTTATTCACGATGAGCGAGACATCGGTCACGTCGACCATCCCGTCCATGTTCACGTCGCCTGGTTTGACAGTCGGACTGTTGAAGGAGAAATCGACATCGTAAAGTATGGAATAGTACCCTCCTATGGTTGGTCTGTAGCGGAAGTCGAAGTTGTAGTTAATGTCAGGCTCAAGGTCGTAGAACTTCACGGTGATATCCTTTGTCTCCCCAGCCTTGATGAGATAGACAGGCGTCTCTCCACCACTCACATAGATGTAGGAATTGTTACTATGGATGTAGACATTGGCCTCGAAGGAATCGTAGTAGTCATAGGATGAAGTGTTTTTCACCCTTACGGTAGCCGTGGTTGTTGGTTTGGCGTCGATGTTGAGATTCACTCTCGACAAGGTGACAGTGTAGGTAGGCGTGGCTTTGATGGTGACATTGGATGAACCGACAACGTTGGTGCCTTCCTCATCGGTGCACACCCACACGTAATATTTGCCAGCCTTGGTGGGATAGAAGTAGAACATGACATTTTCACTCTTCCCCGCCTCGATGGCAGCTGCCGTTGAGAAGACAGCATCCCCCTTGTTGGAACTTGACATGCTGGCAAAGAAATAAAGTGGCTCTACGTAGTCTATGTTCTGGCATTCGATGGTGACCTCCACCGGTTGTACGACATTGGCGTATTTGTTGCCTGTGAAGTCAAACTGCTTGACTTGAAGTTTGGGTTTGCGCTCTGTGATGGTGTAGGAGCCATTTTTAACAACCACGTCATAGTAAAGAGTGCTGGGTTTTGCCCGCACCCATTCCGTGGCGTTTTTCTCGATGCTGACGAACACCAACGTGTGAGTTCCATTGGAAAGGCCATATTTGGAAACATCGAAAGTAAGCCGGTCGGTCCAATAGTAGCCAGACGGCAACTCCCAATTCTTATCGCTCTCATAACTCTTGTCCAAGACGGTGATGCTGCCATCGGCTTTCAGTTCACCCATACCGAGTGCCAATGACGCCGGGACGGAATTGTTGTTCTGCAGCAA
This sequence comes from Prevotella sp., assembly GCA_017524385.1. Classification (GTDB taxonomy): domain Bacteria; phylum Bacteroidota; class Bacteroidia; order Bacteroidales; family Bacteroidaceae; genus Prevotella. Next base: position 12,578 of record JAFWSS010000113.1, on the reverse strand, counting down.
TGCGCTGATGACAGTCCCACTGACGGACGGGGCGAGGGCGGTGGCCACGAGCCCTTCCGTCTGACTGCCACCGCCAGGGCCTTGACCGGTGTTGGGTTGCAGACCTATGACGGCGGACGCATCCATGGGGAAGCCGTTGTCTATCGTCCCATCATCGACTTCAGTGCCGCCATATGGATTGGTGACATGCAACTTGAAATAACCATCATGGTATCCGCCCCATCCCCAGTTGAAATGATAGAAACCCTCTCCGTTATAACCGTCACAGATGAAGGCGTGGCCTCCATAAACACCGCTTCCGGAGTAAATCACCGGTCGTTTGGCTTTCAACTCACCATAGATGAGCGCATCCCAATCGCTGACAGTGTAATTGGAACGCGTCGCATATTTCCAGGTGTAAGGGTCATAGTCGAAATACTCCGTCATGCCAAGAGCCAAAATATACTCACTTGCGCCGGAACCACCAAGGCCGTAGCTCATTTGTGCCGCATAACCAGCATACAGCATCAGTGTGGAAACGGCTACTTCGCTCTCCGTTCCCACATCTGCCGAAGTATAGTAATTCTTCATTGCATCCCAATTGAACTTGACGGCGGGAAGTTCGGGAAGTGTCCCGACGAGATTGTTGGACTCGTATCCCGGAACCGGACTCGTGGCATTCTTGGGGTATTGGTAATAATTCATCACCTGCGCACCGGCAGTGGCCACACACCCTGTGAGGCAATGCCGGGAACTGATGGTCGGCGTCAGCGTGTTGTAGATGAACCCCGTCTCCGAGGCACTTCCCTGATTCCACTTTGTCTTGATGAGCGGACTGATGGCGGGGTGAACGGGTACACGGAGAGGCTGTGATACACCTTGCGCACCCTCTGCTTTTGGCAGGGCGCTGATTTCCAAGGCGGCCTGCTCCAACCAGGAACGGAAGTTGTCGGGTAGGTTCTCCTCGTCGTAGTAGCCGCTTTCCGTGTATCCAAGTATTGTCTCGGCGCGATCGTCTCCTGCAATGATGACGAACCCTTGATTGCCTGACGTGTTGAAAACATATAACGGCTGACGGTCGGTTGTGGTTGGGCTGCCAGGGGCGCGATGAGCCTCGCCTGCCACATGCAGGCCGCGAGTACCAAGGAAGGCATTGGCCTTGACGAGGGCTTGCTGCTTGGTCACAGGACCTGCCGAGACCAACAATGCAGCCATCAATAATAATAAGGTGAATGTAAACTTTTTCATAAGATATGGAGTTTTAGAGTTAAACCTTTAGAGAATAACTTCCGCTTGATAAACATGGCAAAGATAAACCTTATTTACAATATATGCAAACAATCCCCTACTTTTTAAACCTGCAAGGTAAAAAAAAAAACCGAAAAGCGGGTCGAAGCATCCCCCCTGCCGGGGTGTAGTGCCTTGGTGAGAACACAAAAAAACCCGGTTCAGGTCGAAACCATCGCCGGGCTAATGAAAGGAGGAGTGGTACCTCCAGGAATCGAACCGGGGACACACGGATTTTCAGTCCGATGCTCTACCAACTGAGCTAAGGCACCATTTCTTTCTTTTGCGGTTGCAAAGGTAAGCATATTTCTTCAAACAGCCCCCATTTTCATATGGAAAATGTTATTTGTTAACATTTATTAATAGTTTTGGATGAACAAACGCCCTTTTCCAGCCAAGTATGACCCAATTTGATGGGATTAGAGTAGTTGTTTGATGGGATTAGAAAAGTTGTCGAAGAAAAAGAAATTATCGCTTCGCTCGAAGTTATCGCCAACAGACCGACAAGTACTATAAGCCTTATACGCCCTAAAACCCTTTGCATCGAAAGAATTTTCATAAACATCTTAAATATGATAAAAAAAGTTCGATTTTTTTTGCGTGTCTCTTATAATTTGTTATCTTTGCAACATCAAACAAGAGACATTGTCTTTATCTAGTCATACATATAACTAAACGTATAAGTTATGAAGAAATTCTACCTCATCGCAGCCATGGCTCTCATGACCCTCGCTGCAAGCGCACAACAAACGCTCAACATCAGCACTTACAATGGCACCAACCTGGCTAGATATGACGGTCAGGAGTACAATGTCGTTGTCAACCGTTACATGTTCACCGGATGGAACACCATCGCCCTACCCTTCTCTGTCACCGAAGACGAACTCAACGAGACCTTCGGAAGTGACTGCCAGTTGGAGAAGTTGGTTGCAGTGGAAGCCAACGGAAACACGCTCAACCTCTATTTCCAAGACTGCAAAGCAGGTGGCATCGAGGCCAACACACCGTACATCATCCACTACACCGGAGAAATCGGCAACAGGCGCATCGCCAAGACCGCTACCGTGACTGACGCCGAGGCAGCCCTCACCGTAATCGCCAAGGGCAACGGTGAGATGGTCACCATGGAAGGCGCACGCGAGCACACTCCCGGCGAGGGCCTTTATGGCATCCTGGCTGCCGACAACTCAGAAGCTCACTTCGTGGCTGTCGATGACACCAAGAGCGGATTCTATGCCTCACGCTGCTTCATCAAAGTGGCTTCTGGCAACACCTCCGAACTCAACACCATCCACTTGGGCGCCAACGAGGTGACCAGCATCGCCTCCATCGCTTCTTCCAACAAGAAGGTGGATGTCTATACACTTTCTGGAATCCGCGTTGCCACTGGCATCAGCCCCAAGCAGATGAACAAGCTCCAGCCGGGCGTCTATGTGGTGAATGGGCAGAAAGTTCTTGTGAAGTAACAAATCATCCTTTTTTACAAACTCGCAACCTTGCAGCGGGTGTGCCGGTTTTACCGACGCACCCGCTTTAGTTTTTGACCAGAGAAATAATTGTTATAACGAAATGACATTATAACGAAATGACGTCATAACGAGATAACGTCATAACGAAATAACGTGATAACGAAAACAGTCTGTGCTCAGCCCTCTTTCAAAGGATTCCAGCCCTGGGCCTTGAGTTCCAGTTCACTTCCATCTCTTGTGACGAGCATGGCACCCAGACTTTTGTCTGTGATGTGCCCGATGAGACGCACACCCTCCATCTGCTCCACCTTGTCGTAGTCGCCGATGCTGACAGTGAAGAGGAGTTCATAGTCCTCTCCTCCGTTGAGGGCGCAGGTGGTGACGTTCATGTTCAGCTCCTCCGCCATCACGGCTGTCTGGTAGTCGATGGGGATGTTCTTCTCAAACACCCTGCAGCCGCAACCGCTGCGCTCGCAGATATGAAGGAGTTCGCTGCTCAGTCCGTCGCTGATGTCCATCATCGCAGTGGGTCTGATGTTCATCTCCCTTAGTGCGGCGACGACGTCTCCCCTTGCCTCTGGCATGATCTGCCGTTGGATGATGTATTCCTTCCCTGCGAAGTCGGGTTGGAAGTCGGCCAACTGCTGAAGTGTCGCCTTGTTGCCGGCCTTCTGGGCCTCTCTCACCTGTTGGTAATATACGCGCTTCTCACGTTCCAACAGTTGCAGTCCCATATAGGCGGCCCCCAGGTCACCGCTCACACAGATGAGGTCGGTGTCTTTCGCCCCGCTGCGGTATGCGATGTCATCCGCCACGGCCTCGCCAATGCAGGTGATGCTGATGGCCAGTCCGGTGACCGACGAGGTAGTATCCCCCCCCACGATGTCAACGCCCCATTTGTCGCAAGCCAGACGTAGTCCGCTGTAAAAGTCCTCCAGGTCTTCCACTTTGAACCGCTTGCTGAGAGCGATGCTCACCACCATCTGCCTTGGCGTGCCATTCATGGCGAAGATGTCGCTGATGTTCACCATGGCCGACTTGTATCCAAGGTGTTTCATATCGATGTAGGTGAGGTCGAAGTGTATGCCCTCCATGAGCATGTCGGTGGTGACGAGCACTTCCTTGTCGGGATAGTGCATCACTGCGCAGTCATCTCCCACGCCCATGCGTGTGGAGTCGTTTTTCTTTTCAAGGTCTTTGGTGAGGTGTTTGATCAGTCCGAACTCACCGAGTTGTGCTATTTCCATATTTTTTGAGGAGTTTTTTTTTCAGGAGTTTTTTTAAGGAGTTAAAAAGGAGTTAAAGAGGAGTATTTTTGAGGAGTTAAAAAGGAGTTAAATAGGAGTTAAAAAGGAGTTAAAGGGACATATGTACACTTCTTCCACTGTTCACTTCTTCCATTGCTCACTTCTTCCATTGCTCAAGTCTTCCATTGCTCACTTCTTCCAATGTTCAAATCTTCCTTTGTTCACTTCTTCCAATGTTCATTTCTTCCACTGTTGTTTGTCACTGCAGGGAGAACCAGATGCAAGCATCTTTTTGGTCAAATGTGAGATGATGGCTTGGTCGAAAGCATCCTGCTCGTTTCTGAGCAGTTCCACTTGTATGGGTATGAGGCAAGCATGTGCCGCCACCTCCGAGGACAGCCCCTTTGTCGTTCTGAGTCTTGCAGCATCTTTCTCCGTAGTGACAAGCAGGCGCGGCTCAGGGAGTTGGGCGAAGGTTTTGTTGATGTCGGCGATATCGCTGTCGGAGAAGGCGTGATGGTCGCCGTATGCCAGATGTCGCAGGTGGCTGGTATGCCGCCGCACCTCCTCTTCGAGTGGCGCCGGGTTGGCGATGCCGGTGACCATCAGCACGTGTGTGCCTGCGTTGATGGTCGATGGCGTGTCACCCTTTTCAGGGAAGACGGGTTCAAGGCTCTTGTAGGCCATGCGTGAGAAGAAGAGTTTTTGCGACGGCTCAGTTGCCTGCGGAGAGCGATGCAACAGGTGTCTTTCAGCCTCCTTGTAGTCGCCGTCCAGCATATGGTCGGGGCATTTCGTCACCACCACGATGTCGGCCCGTCGCATGCCACGGAGAGGTTCGCGAAGCCTCCCTGCAGGCATCAGCCGGTCTCCTTTCATGCGGCCATGCTCTATAAGGAGGATGGAGAGGCTTGGTTTTACATACCTGTGCTGGAAAGCATCGTCGAGCAGCACCACCTCTGCGCCAATGTCGATAAGCCGCTCAATGCCTTCGCAACGGTCCTCGTCCACCGCTACGATGATGTCGCTGAATTTCCCATGGACTTGCATCGGCTCATCGCCTATGTCGAGAGCCGTGCTATGGTCGTCGGCCAAAACGAATCCCGTGGTGCGCCGCTTGTATCCCCTGCTGAGCACCGCCACCTTGCATCGGTCTTTGAGCAGCCTGACGAGATGCTCCACATGCGGGGTCTTGCCCGTCCCACCGACAGCCAGGTTGCCCACGCAGATGACAGGAATGTCAAAACTGCGGCTTTTCAAAAAGCCGCAGTCGAAGAGCAGGTTTCTCGCTGCCACACCCAGCCCGTAGAGCCAACTCACAGGCAGCAACGCCTTGTGGATGCGCATGTCAATAGACGTTGGGTATGAAGGGCAGCCTTGCCTGTATGGCGTTGTGACGATTGATGTTGCGCAGGAGTTTCAAAGGTTCGTAGAACTCGCCGAGGGAAGCCTGCATGGCCTCATCGAGATAACTGCCTTTCTGCTCATCCATGCCAGTCATCAGTTGATCGAAGAAGTCGGGTATGGCAGGATAGGGCTCAGTGTGGTATTTTTCGAGTTTGGCGAGTTTTGCAGCTTTGGCCACTGCATCGTCAAGACTTCCCAGCTGGTCTACGAGTTTATTCTTGAAGGCATCCTGCCCCAGCCACACACGACCTTGTGCTATTGCTTCCACATCCTCCACGCCAAGTTTGCGGCCGTCGGCCACGCGTTTCCTGAAGAGTTTGTAACCACGGTCGACATAGCTGTCGAGGTATTTCATCTCCTCTTCGCTAATCGGTCGTGCCATGGTGCCGAAAGCACTGAACTTGTTGGTTTTCACCTCATCGAATTTGACGCCAAGCTTGTCCTTGAGTAGTCCGCTGTAGTCGGGGAACATGCCGAAGATGCCGATGCTTCCCGTGAGCGTGGTGGGTTCAGCCACAATCCAATTGCTGTTGCAACTGATGTAGTATCCACCCGATGCAGCCATGCCGCCCATCGAGGTCACCACGGTCTTTTTCTTCTTGAGCATCTCTATCTGATGCCATATCTGCTCCGAGGCATAGGCACTTCCGCCACCGCTGTTGATTCTGAGCACCACGGCTTTGACGTCGTCGTCCTCTGCCAGTTTTTCCAGGTCCTTGCACACCACTTGCGCATCGATGACCATTCCTTGGCTCGTCAGACTCTGTGCATCACCATCGACGATGTCACCCATGGCGTAATAGATGGCAATCTCGTCACCCTCGTCATCGGCATCCTTCACGTTAGCCATGTCGGCAAGGGTGAGTTGCGGGATGTCGTCATCCTCCTCCATCTTGAGTTGTTTCTTCACCATGGCCTTCACTTCGTCGGTATAGCATATGCCGTCGACCATCTTCTTTGCCTTGAGGTCCTCGGTGGTGGTGAAAGTGATCAAGTTGTCGGCATAAGAATTGAGAGAGTCGATGGAAATGTTGCGGCTTTTCGACACCTCATTGAGCACATTCTCCCATATGCCGTTGATGTAGGCGGTCACCTGCTCGCGGTTGGCATCGCTCATATGGTCGGAGGTGAACATCTCGGGAGCGCTCTTGTAGGCACCCACCTTGGTGAGTTGCATCTTCACACCAAACTTCTCCATGGCATCCTTGAGGAAAATGGGCGAGGAAGCGATGCCGTGCCAATCAATCATACCCTCCGGATTGATATACACCTTGTTGGCCACGGAAGCCAGATAGTATGAACCTTGTGTGTAGGTATCTCCATAGGCGATAACCCATTTCCCGCTTTTCTTGAAGTCTTCCAAAGCACGTCGGAAGGCCTGCAAGGAGGCGTATGAGTCGGAAGAGAACATGCCGGCCTCGAGGTAGATGCCTTTGATGTCTTCGTTGGCCTTGGCCTTCTTGATAGCAGACAACACGTCGTCAAGTCCAATCTCGTTGCCCGTGCTGCCAAGGACCATGGACGTGACGTCGGAAGTGCTGCTGGCACGTTCGTTCAGTTGCCCTGAGAGGTTGAGCACCAACACGCTGTTGTCTTCCACTGATTTCACACTGCTGCCAGAGGCCACCATTCCCACAAGGCTCATCACCAAGAATATCCCCATGATGAGCATGAAGAGAAAAATGCCCAGGATGGTGGCAAACACCATTTTGAAAAATTCTTTCATTTTGACTAGGTTGAATTGGTTTGACGTGCAAAAGTAGGAAAAAATAATTGAAACGCATACTATTGCGTGAAATTATTTTTCCCTACTTGTCAAAATGTTTGGAGACTTGGAACAATCGGAGTACACAGAACCCCCAGAGCACTCCGAGAAGCCAGGATTTTCCAAGCCTGCACTACATTTCCGTCACTTCTCCCCTGTAGAGGTCGTCGGCCATATGGAGTATGAGGTCATGCAGTTCCACGTCGTCCTTGTAGAATTGTGGTATCGCCTCATATCCGACGGCCGCCCCAAGAATGTTGCCCGTCACCGCCCCGGTGCTGTCGCTGTCGCCACCGTGGTTGACAGAGGCGACGAGAGCGTCCTCGAAGCTGTCGAAGTGCTTCAAGGCACAGTAGAGCCCTACGGCCAATGCCTCTTCGCCAACCCATCCTTCGCCCAACAGTTTGACATTCTCCAGGTCAGACTTGCCGTTGCCAGCCAGGCGGATGGCTTTCTCAGCCAATTTCGCCATATATTCCACATCGTCAGGGTATTGGCTATAAATTTTGCGCATATCCTCCACCCCTTCCTCGATGTAGCGTTGCATGTTTTCGCGAGTAGGCTCGGTGTCTAAAGCGAGACGGTAGATGACATGCGCCATCAACGCTGCGGGAATGAACCCCAGGGGATGAAGGTGTGTGATTTCAGCGGCATCGCCGGCGAGCCGGTCGGCATCCTCGATGCTGATCCTGCCATCGACGGCGGCATAGAGGGGGATGGGTGCTATGCGCATCACGCCGCCGCAGCCCTTGCTGTTGTTGACAGGCTCTAGTCCCCTGTAGATGGCATCAAGTGCCGTTATGCAGGTGTTGCCAGGTGCCCGGCGTTCATTCAGTTCGGGAACATTGGCAATCCAGCAATCCTTGTATTTGCCGGATTTCTTGCCAATCTGTGTAAGGTACCACTCGATGTAAGCCAGGCAGATGCCGTATTTCATCGCAATTCCCTGCTTTTTGGCATTCAGGATGCCGTTGGCTGTGAAAAGCGTCATTTGCGTGTCATCCGAGATGACGGCCTTCCCAGTCTGCCTGTCTTCAGACAGCCAGTGTTGATAGGTGTCCAAACGGGTGATGCCTCGCTCACCATATCTGTTTTGGATTTTCCCAAAGGAATAGATGAACTCCACGGGGTAACCCAATGCGTCGCCGATGGCCCCACCGATCAGCGAGCCGCGTATTCTGTCTTGCAATGTTGTATTCATATATTTGTTTTTTGTTACTGAAGTTTCGCATTCGCTCAACTATCAGGAGTTAAAGGGGAGTTAAAAGGAAGTTAAAAAGGGAGTTAAAGGGACATATGCTCACTTTTACCGCCTGTAGGAGGAAATGATTCACTCCAAACTTCTTCAAAACGGTATAGCTCTTCTATAATTTTGCGGTTCATCAGTCAAATGTTGACAATTCTTCCAACATCCGCTTGAATTGGCAAGCGAGGAATTCGTGCGAAGCCTTCAGGCGGTGGTCGTCGGGGACGAGGTGCAGGATGACATCGTCGTGCTCCCGGACGAATCGCAGGCTGTTCTCATAGGGCACGACCTCGTCGTGCAGCCCGTGGGTGATTTCCACATGGGCAGCCTGTGGCTGATAGTCCTGCACAGCATATTCCTCGGCTGGCATCCATAGAGCCGGAGCCATGAGGAACAACCCGGCATAAGGCTGTTCGCTTGCCACTACGGTCGAAACATATCCTCCCATGCTTGAACCGACAAGCACGATCTGTCGCGGCAGGGCGTCCAACTGCCTGAGCGTCTCCTTGAGGAGGGCCACACGGTCCTCGGCGGTCTCACATTCCCGGTAGTCCACGGAGATGGTGTTCAAGCCAAAAAGTTCCGCCTCAGCCATGAGACGTTGAATCTTGTTGCCCAAGGGACCGCTCTCCTTCCCATGCGAGAAGACGACATGTCTCAGATTCGTCTTTGGCTTGGGCCTCTCCAGGTTCTTGGGGCGCTTGTCATATTCCTCACGCAGTTCGGTAAGTATGCTGCACAACTCCTGGGGGGTGATGATGGTCTTATAGGGGTCGTTCTCGCCGGTGGTGTGTGTGAGGGTGACGCCTCGTGTGGACATCAGTGCGGCGCGGAAGCGCTCGTTCTGTTCGAACATCGTCTTGTAAGCCCTGCGGAGCAATTGCTGGTATTCCTCTCCTTGTCGGTCGATGGGCTGTCCGCGCCACCACACGATCTGGTCGGTCTGCCATGAGGCGACGCTCCTCTTTCTCGCGTTGCCCCCCTTCATCTGACAGATTTGGCGTTGCTTGCCAAGGTCTTGATGCTTCAACGACTGCAAGAAGCCTTCCATGCTGCCGCACACCAAGCCTTCGAAGCGGAAGCCGTTGCTGCAGAGGTTGCTGAGCACGCCTGAGGGATACGCACCATTGGAGCGGATGTCCAGCGTGTTGGTCTCCGGGTTGAAGAAATCCGTCTGTGAGGAACTCTTTTCATCCATATTGCTGTCGGCCACCTGGTGACCGTTTCTGGTTGTTTGTTGATTGTCTTCCATTGTTGTTTCGCTTACATATTTTGCATCTACGTATTCAGTGAGCCAGACACCGTTCCGACTCAGAAAGAATTTGATACCATCCTTATGCATTCCCTTGGCATCCACTCGGAGGATGAAAGGTTTGCCGTGTCGTCTACCGACATTTGTCGCCGTCTCCATGGTTTCAGACAGATGGACATAGAGACGCCTGCCCTTGAGTATGCCCTGCTGCATGATGGACTCCACTGCCGTGGCCGCCGTGCCGTGGTAGAGTACGTCGGGAGGCGTGGCCTCTTCCAATTCCACATCCACGTCGACAGAGTGCCCCTGACGTGCGCGGATGCGCGTTTTATCCTCGGAGAACTCATAGCGCTGTTTGTTGTTCGTCGCTACGATTTCTCCCAGTTCCTCCATCGTGTAGTGATAATTGGCCACAAGGTCGCTCACCTCGCGCCAGCCATGTTCATCAAAGTGGTAACTTTTGTCATGCCGTAGTAAGTAAGCGAGGCGTTTGCCTCGTTGAACGAGTTTGCTTGTTCTTTCCATCCTGTTGTTCTCTGCTGCGTTATTGTTGATGATATATAGATGGGGAAACAACCCCTAAATCTATCATCATTTCAAAGATTTTCCATATCAGGATGGGTTACCAGGTTAACACGAAGGAAACAAGACATCCTGTTTTTCGGCATTGGTCTTGCCACTCACATCGCCACTGTCAGACCATTGTCGCCAACTTCAAGCGAAGCAACAACCACGTTAACTTCATAACATTCAGCGCCTCCGTTAATCACTTGACAATCGGCACCCTCATTTCTTGATTCTAAGTACAGGAGCGATTTTGTTAGAGGGGGTTGCTGGCAAGCAGACCTCCAAGCCATCGGTTGTCTGGCGTGCTTTCAGTTTACCGTATCCGAGGAGAAAGACGGAAGAGATGGACTTACGGAAGTCGGTGTTGCCCTTTGCCAGCGACTTGATGAGCAGTTTACCATCCGTCGGCCATCCCATCGCCGTGACATACAAGAATTTTTTCGTTTGATTGAATCGTATGTCGCGATAGTCCATATTGGCGAACAGCCCGTCGTTGAAACCTTGGGCGTTGATTTTGATGTCCTTTTCCGCGACAGGTCCTTCTCCAAACCTCACCCATGGGCGTGTTCCGAAGATACTCTCACCGTTGACTGTCATCCACGCCTCCAGGTCATCCAGGATTTTCGACTCCTTCTCGTCATAAGTGCCGTCGGCCCTCAAAGGAATTGAGAGCAGGAGGTTGCCGTTCTTTGACACGATGTCCACCAATTGCTTCACCACGGTGGCAGCACTCTTGTATCTGTTGTTCTCGTAGATGCTGGTGTTGTAGTGCCATCCACCGATGCAGTTGCACGTCTGCCATGGCTCGGGAATGATTTCGTTGGGTGCTCCTCGCTCCACGTCCCACGTGAGAGCCTTGCGCTGTTCCTCGTCGAGAATTTTCCCGAACACCACCGCCCTTGGGTTCTTGTTGTAGAGGTGTGTGGTGATTTTCAGGCCACAGTCGCTGATGGGGTGGAAGGGAAGGACCGTCACGTCGAAATAGATGAGGTCGGGTTGGTAGCGGTTGATGGCGTCAAGCGTGCGGTCGTAGAAGTTGGTGACAAACTCCTGAGATGGCGGGCAAGCACCATTTCCCCATCCCCATTGCCCATGGATGCTGTTATTCGCCCACGAGCGGTCGCTCATGGGGTGGTTCTGCCGATAGAGCATCTGTGGGTCGTAGCCTTCCCACCATTTACCCTTGCCGTCTTCCTTTGTCATTTTCCCATCGTAGTATACGCCCGCCTTTGAGCCGTTCATGTCATAGCGTTGCGCCGGCTCATACCATGTCCATGCGTGGTCGGCGTGGAAGGAGATGCCCAATGGCAGACCGTGTTTCTTCGCCGCCTTCGCCCAACCGTCCAGGATGTCTTTTTTCGGGCCGATGTTCTTGGAGTTCCAAGGTTGGTATTTTGAGTCCCACAGGTCGTAGTTGTCGTGATGGTTGCCCAGTACGAAGAAATACTGTGCGCCGCAACGCTTGTATCGTTCCACAAGTTTGTCCGGGTCCCAGTTTTCTGCCTTGAAGAGCGGGAGGACGTCCTTGAATCCGAACTCCGAAGGGTGGCCGTAGTGCTCCACGTGCCATTTGTAGGCGTCGCTGCCCTCTATGTACATCCCACGGGCCATCCAGTCGCCGCTGCCTTCCACGCACTGTGGTCCCCAATGTGCCCAGATGCCGAATTTCGCGTCGCGGAACCATTCCGGAGTCATATGGGTTTTCAGCGATTCCCAAGTAGGTTGGTACTTGCCTGTCAGCATCGGCTCATGCACTTCCGAAACGGGCACTTGGTAAGTGGTTTGTGCATTGGCTGACAGAAATGTCAAAATCAAGGCGAGGGTCAAGGTTGTTCTCTTTTTCATAATGGTTCAATTTGAGGTGAAATGCTCTTGTGCTTAATGGTAATGCAAGAGGATGTGCAAAAATAGCAAAAAAAATGCAGAATGCAAAAAAATGCGTGGTAGAAAATAATTCAAGTTTCGAATTCGCTCAACTATCTGGAGTTAAAGGGGAGTTAAAGGGGAGTTAAAGGGGAGTTAAAGGGACATATGCTCATTTTTACCGCTTTTTGGAGGGAATGATGTTGGCCATATTTATTTAAAACCTCTTCACACCTCATTTCCCATTACTTGCAATAGTTAAGTTTACTTAAGTTTCGGAAGTTCGGTTATATTGGCATTCAATTACTTACAGTAGCTTCATTTAAAAAATGCATGGATAATCAAATGATGATTCCATCAAAACACCTCCATTTGCGAGGATTTTTTACTTCATACTTGATTTGTTATATCTTGGTTTGATGTTGAACGAACCCCGAAGGGGTGGCCAGAGTACAGGCAGGTGGTGGAGTGCGAAGCACGGAACCCCTGCTAAAAG
>JAFWSS010000112.1 GCA_017524385.1 Prevotella sp. | reverse complement strand
GGTATGGTTTTGGCGGCTCCTGTCCTCTTTTGTTGGCAGGGTATGTTTTGGCTGGTGGCCCATGTCTCGGCATCCGCCATCAGCGATGCCTTGATGGCGGAGTTGTTGATTGTTGGCGGCCTGCTCATCACGGGCAGCGGTTTGTCTCTCCTTCAATTGAAGGACTGCCGCACGCTCAATCTCCTTCCCGCGCTGCTGGTGCCTGTCATCTGGTTCTTGCTCCGCTCACTGTTCTGATTCCCAGCAGCGGAAAAGGCGTGTTGTGCGGTAGCAATTTGATGAACAACCTACGCCAAGATTGTTCTGCCGGATTTCGAAATCCGGCAGTTTCAGATATAAGGATTTGTAATCCGCTAAAACCGTCACTTCCAACATATTAACACCGCTTTAATCGGATTGAAAATCCTTACATTACCCCCAGGCGGATTGCAAATCCACCTGAACATTCTTGGCGTCAATTACCCTCGCGGGGAAGCGTCATCCGAAAATTGGGAAAAAACGAATCAAAAACTCCGAACCCGTAATCCACGTCACAGTGATTCGTTTACAATTTTTCCAAGTTTTCATGGAGCCAATCCATACGTTTCAGCAGCCAGTTTTTCAATTCTTCCGCCTCTTTGGCGTAGGTGCTTTTCACGCGTTCCGCTGATGCGGTCTTGCTGCAGAGACAACCCCAGATGTGGTTGTCGAGCGGCACCTTGTCAGCCAACAGGCGACAGGTGGCATCAATGTGGTCGATGATGTCCTGGCGATGGGCGTAATAGACGGCAAAACGCTCCTTCACCTTTGCCACGAAGGCAGGGTCGTCGAAGAGGCGGCCATACCATTCCGAGAACTTGATGTAAAAGTTTTTCGGATTATTGATAAGCCAATCCTTGCTGTAGGGATAACCGCCGAAGGCGATGTCGAAATCCCATACCGGCCCCATCTTCAGTTTCCCTCCTGGCGAGAAATGCATGAAGCAACTGGTGTAAAATACGGCATCGCAGTTTTTCGCCATCTCGTTGACAAGATACCACTCCACAAAGGAATCCATGTCGAAGTAGTTCCCATAGCCGGAGACCGGGTTGGTGAAATCCTCGGCAAACAAGGCGTCCTCCGCTTGCTGGATGTAGCGTGAGATGTTGTCGTAGGTCACAATGTCGAACTCCACATCGGGGTGATGGATGCTGACGGGATGGACGAGTCGCGAAGTGCGGAATGTGGTCTCGTGATATCGCGCCTTGCCATCCACCTCCACCACGATGCTGTCCCCCTCGCGCATGCAGACGTCCTCTGCACTCTCGCACAACAAGTAGATGCCAGCATATTTGCCGTTGAGCATCAAGTCGACGAAACACGTCTGGGGGACGTCCGTCCTTCCACCAATCTCACGGGCCATGAAAAAAGCCAGTTCGTTGCGCATCAGCGTCAAGTCCTTGTAGTTGGCCAACACCAAGCGGTTGGAGCCGGGAGGGAGGCAGGGGATGTTGTTCTCGTCGGGGAAAAAAATGGAATAAGGCTTCTTAGGATCGACCCAACTCGTGTTGCCATGGCCTTTCACCATGACGACGTCGGAGTAATCGGAATAATCGTAATGGCCGGAGGGGGCGGTCATCGTCAGGGAGACATTCTCCATCAAGCCACGGGTGATTTCCGCTTCATTCGGGGTGTGGAGATAAAGGAATGGCAATCCCGTGGAGGGCACCTCCTCTGCAGGAATCTCAAACTGTTCGCTGGAACAAGAAAAAAGACTTGCCAGAATTGAGAATAGAGGAACGACAAGTGTCGCCACCATCAGCAGACGGCAGCACCTCGTTTTCTTGTTGGTTTGTTTTCTCTTTCCGGGCATTGTTTTTTGAAGGAAGTTATAGGAGGAGTAGAAGTTATAGAAGTTATGGAAGGGGTAGAAGTTAAAGAAGTTATAGAAGTTATAGAAGTTAAAGACAAATGTCTTTTTGATGCGATGCTTCGGAGGACTTTTGGCGAACGGGATGTTCATTCATAATTTCACTTGCCAGGACAGTCCTATGACGTGCCTGCAGGGGTCATCGTCATCGTGATTTCTCTCGTATCTGTATCGATAGAAAGCATCGAAGGTGTTGCGGCTATTGAGTTTCCATTCCGCACCTACCGTGTAACGAATTTTCTCCAAATCCCACGCGTTGTAGGTCTCCACGCTGGCATAGGGTTTCAGGGAAAGCCCCTGGAGTTTGTAGGAGGCAGTTAACCTGCTACGCAAGACGTTGTGTGCCTTTCCGTGGTAGAGATGCGGCGCCCTGTCGCTCTTTTTATACACATAGTTGTAGCGGTTTTCCACAATCCGCTCCACTTGATAGGTGTATTGCCATCGCTCACGCAGGGACAGTTTGAAACGTCCCCATTGCCTGCTCACGGCAAACGACGCATAGGCACGGTTGCGCACGCCCCAGAACTCACGAAGGTTCTTGCGATCGCCTACCTCCGCCATACCTCTTCTCACCTCGCGGTCGCCTTCCTTGTAGTGCGAGATGCGCTTATGTTGGTCGACAAGAAACACATAGCCTCCACACAAGTCGAGCCAAGGGAGGACCTCCCATCTGACACCGATGTCGGTGGAAAGGCGGTCGATGGCGCTCAAGTCGTCGCGGGTGCGCACCTCAATCCCTATGTCTAGACGCACATGCTTGTCAAGCTTTTTCGTCATCTCCACGCCCACCTGACTCCCGAAATCGTCGCCTTGGGCACGAATCACACAGGGAACCATCATCAATGCCAACAGCAGCAAGCACACCGTTTTTCGCACAGATTATGAACTATTTTGTTATTATTCAACGAATCAGGGACAAGAAGCCAACAACGACGAGAACCACCCGTCGTCGTGCGAAGCAGATACTTTTCTTATCCCAAAATTATTAATTATTAATTGTAAATTATTAATTATCAATTAACTTTCTGCCCCAGTTCCTTCAATGCTTCTTTTGCGCCGGCGTGTCCTTTTCTAGCCGCCTCCTGAAACAGTTCAATGGCCTTGAGGACACCTTTTTTCACGCCATATCCCCCAAGATGGCAACTGGCAAGCATATACAAGCCATCGGGGTCTCCTTGTTCGGCCGACATCGAGGCATACTTCACCGCCAGTTCGTAATCACGCTCCACGCCCTCGTTGAGCAGGTAGAACGATGCCAATTTGTTTTGCGCATCCACATTGCCAAGTTCCGCCGACATGGTGAACAGTTCCACGGCACGTTTCTTATTAGGTTTCACTCCATGCACTCCCATCAGGCAGAGGGCTTCATTATACATCCCCTTGATGTGGTTTTGCTCTGCGGCGAGGGCGAACCATCTCTCCGCCTCCTGCATATTCGGTTTGCCACACTGGCTGAGGGTGTAACATACCCCTAGGAAGTTCTGCGCGTCGGCATAGCCCTGTTCTGCTGCCATACGAGCCCATTTCTTGGCCTCCTCACAACTCTTGGCCACCCCTTTTCCATAAAAGTAGCAGGTGGCCAAGCTATACTGAGCCTTGCAATGTCCGGCTTCCGCCGCATCTTCATAGCACCTGACGGCCTTTTCGAGACTGCTTTCCACTCCCTTTCCGTCGGCATAAGCAAGGCCCAAGAGATATTGCGCCTCAGGAATGCTGTCTTCCGCCGCCTTTGTGAGCCATTGCACGGCGGCCTCGTCATTCTGTTCCACACCTTTTCCTTCAGCATAGCACTTGGCGAATTCCAACTGCGCCAACCCATAATCTTGTTCCGCTGCCTTCTGATACCACTCCACGGCACCGACAGTATCGGCAGGTTCGTCAAGCATCAAATGCCTTGCCCAAGCATACTGAGCCTCTATCACACCGTATTCCGCACTCTTCCGTGTCCATTCCAATGCCAAGAGGGAGTCCTGCTCCACCCAACGCCCTTTCTCATACGCTTCCGCCAATGTCCAGGCGGCATCTGCAAATTGGTTTTCCGCCGACAAGGTAATCCAACGCATGGCCTCAAGGGTGTCACACTCCAATCCCATCTCACCATTGCCATAACACATCCCCAAGAGGTATTGCGCCTCGGAGGAGCCCTTGCGGGCAAGGTTGCCATAGAGTTCCCCCGCCACAGTCTTGGAGTCTCCTTTGCGCAAGGTGAGCTTCTCCTTCTTCTGGGCTTGGAGGGTGGTGGCGAGCAGCAGCAGAGCCATCACCCACAGCAGTCGATTAACTATTCTGCACATTGAAATCCTTTACTTATACTCACAAAAAAACTGTTCATATCATCGCCATACCCATTTTGGAAAAATGATGTCCAATCAAAATGGTGATTCGCGTTGAAAGAACAATCCGTCTTCTATAGGCTTCACTCCTTCTTTTTCTTGTTTATGGCTTCCCTTAAGTCATCCTCATCGAAAGTGAACACATGACCCAGAATGCCGAAAGACACCATCTGGGTCTCTCCCTTATGGGTTATCTCGCCTGTGCTGAACAAGTAATAATTGTTGACCTTCAACTTGTTTTTCATCACCAAGTCCAAGACAGTGCCAGCGATGGGAAGACCAACCGCGTCCACCACCTCTTCCACCCCTGAAGGCAAGGTGGAGATATCTTCTTCAATTACATTTGACACGACAGCCTTGATGGCCTCTTTATGGTCTTTCTTGTCGGGGCAGGTAGCAAACATAAGGACACCAGCACCCACTATCAACGCAAATATGAATAATTTTTTCATACACAAAAAATATAATCTTATTTTTACCCATGCAAAAGTAGTCCTAAAACGACAACAAGCCAAACATTTTCTCGTTTTTTTCAATATCGAAGCCTGTTATTCTTTGCCATTGTTACCCATCAAGACCTGACTCTCCCCCCAAAAAATACCTAATTATGATGATTGCATGATTGGGCGAAAAATCGTATTTTTGCAGCCGATTGAAAAAAACAAGCATAAGATGAAGAATCAGAAGATGTATGAGGCTGATGACAGCATGATATCACTTATTCGCGACAATTACAGTCTGTTGCAGAGTTTGGGATGTTTCGGCATCAACCTTGGTTTTGGCGACAAGACGGTGCGTAAAGTGTGTGAAGAGCAAGGGGTGGACACTTACACCTACCTTGCCGTTGTCAACTTCACCATAAATGGGTATCGCGATTTCGACGACGTGTCGAAACTCTCCATACCAACCCTCATGCAGTACCTCAAGGCAAGCCATGCGTATTTCCTTGAGTTCCAGTTGCCCACCATCAGGAAAGAGTTGGTAGCCGCCCTTGATGAAAATGACAACCTGGCCAGGTTGATTCTCAAGCTCTACGATGACTACACCCGTGCCATCCGCTCGCATATGAAATACGAGGAGAAGACCGTCTTCCCCTATGTGGAGGACTTGCTCAGGGGTGAGCCGCTTGGCAACTACGACATCGAGACCTATTCGAAGCACCATGGCCAGACCGACAGCCTACTGCGTGAACTGAAAAGCATCATCATCAAATACCTTCCAAGCGACGGACTGCACAACAACCAACTCACGGCCTGCCTCTACGACATATACAACAATGAGGAATGGCTTTCCCACCACGCCGAGGTGGAGGAGTCCATCTTCATCCCTGCCATCCGTTGGTTGGAGAAGAAAATGAAACAAAGCGACGTGTCGGCAAAAATATCCAGCATGATCAGCCAAAACGGGACAAACAGCGAGGCCCTCAGCGAGAGGGAGAAGGATGTCGTCGTCAGTCTCGTACAGGGAATGTCAAACAAGGAGATTGCCGACCATCTCTGCATCTCTATCAACACCGTCATCACCCACAGGAGAAACATCGCCCGAAAACTGCAAATACACAGCCCCGCCGGACTGACCATCTATGCCATCGTCAACCATTTGGTGGACATCTCCAGCGTCAGGTTGTGAGCCCATGGGATGACGTTTCTTCATCACGAAGGAAGTGCTTTAGAAGCTGAAATTGAAAATTGAAAATTGAGAACTGAAGTCAAATACACGCTTAAAAACCTTTAAAAATATCCCTGTTTTGTCTCTTTTTGTGAAAATAGCACTACCTTTGCAATCCTATTCTACAAAATGATTGCATATCCCTTTGGGAATCAGTAAAACAACAATAGAGATGAAACAAACCAAAACAAGGATGTATTCCGCCATCTTCCTCAAGGCTTTTACCATCATCGCTTTCATTTGCGGAACAATCGGTGCCCAGGCACAAGTGATGAAAGCAGCCGATCTCGAGAAATATGCCAAGCAGCGGTATGGAGACAAATGGCTCGACGCAGCCATGAATCTTGCTTCCGAAATCAACTTGGACAAGAACGAATCCCTCACCTACCAGCAGGTGATAGAAGCACCGGGAAAGACCAAGCAGCAACTTTACGTGGCTTTGAACTATTGGGCCACAGCCACGTTCAAAGACAAACAGGCTATCACACTTAATGACAAGGAGTCGGGCTGCATCATCATATCATCGACTATCCCCAACATCGTGGAGCATACCGGCACTATCAACAAATACTCTGTTAGCATCACGCCTGTCATACGCCTTGACATCAAGGATGGCAAGGTGCGCGTCACCTATACGGTACAAAACTACGACATCCTGGCAGATGTGAGTGGAGGATGGCTCAGTCTTGCCGAGCCTGATGACAGGACTCGCGGGGATTCCAAGAGAAAGCAGAATGACGCCACCAATGCCAACCTCTATGATGCCGCATGGGAGATAGCCGGCCATTATCCTTTCGTGGAGAAAGACCCGCAGAAGCGCACTTGCGCCAAGGCTCTCGTCATGACACACGCCTACTCCAACGCCATCATCGACAAGGTGGAAGAGGCAATCAAGAATGGCATCGTCGGCAACGAAGACGACGACTGGTGATTGGCATCCTCTTTTGTCCCGAATCGGAGCATTTGACAATCATCAGCCTTCCTAACCTGAATATTTCATACTCGGATTGAATCACATTTTTTGCACCGAAAAATGCTTTACACTTGTTTTTTCCATGCCAAAGGCAGCCGTTTTCCTATGGAAACAGCATTGCCGGTCGGTATTTGATGGTGATTTGGCAAG
>JAFWSS010000111.1 GCA_017524385.1 Prevotella sp. | reverse complement strand
TTCCAATAGTATTTCTCACATGCCTGAAGAATCCAGCCGTAAGGCGTGCCAGCCATGAACACAGGGTATTCGAAAGCGTAGGTGGCGATGCTGTCGCCGTTCTCCAGTTTGCGGTAGTACCACGTTGCGATGTCGTAATGATTGCCGATATTGTCGGTCGAAGTGATTTGCTTGGTGCCGAAATACTGCTCGTCGCGGGGGTTGAACTGCTTCACATCCACGTCGGGAACAGCGTGGTAGATGCGGTTGTACACGCAGGTGTCACCCTTGACATTGAACGTGAGGTCCAGCGTCTCGCCCACCTTGCCCTGCTGGAAGAGGGTGGGGTAGCCTTGGGCAGAGACTTCGATAACCTTGTACTTGGCAGGATGCAGTGTCACCTCATATTCGCCCGTCTTCTTGTCGGGGCGGATGGTCAGTGTGTGGCGGGTGACGTTCACTTGGGTGGTGTCACCTTTATCCATGCCAAATGTCACTGTGTAGTCGGCGCTCTTCACCGTCTCGTCATTCTGCTTGCGGATGAGCCACGAGGTGTTGTCGCCCTCCAGTTGCATGACGATTTTCAGCGAGTCGCCCAGGTTGTTCTTCGACAATGAGCGCCCCAGCGGTTTCAAGCCTTGGATGTCGCCGCCCACCACGCGGCCGTGAAGCACCACTGTCGTGGAGTCCCACAGAAAGACACCTGCCACGTTCTTCACGAAATTGTACAGGGTGCTGTCCTTCACGGCGTCCTTGTTGATGAGGTAGCCGTTGTTGGCAAAATGGTGTCCGTCCTTCACAGCCTGCACGGAGTGTTCACCTCGGGGGATGCTCAGTTCGAAGGCACCCTGCGTGTCGGTGGTGATGACGTGTTGGCTGGCATCGTGCATCAACTGTCCGTCGAGCCTGAACGATACGCCTGGAACGGGAATCGAGGTGTCGCGGTAATAGACGTTGCCGGAGTAGATGTAATATGTGTCGAGGAAGAAGTTGAAGTCCTGCGTCCAGTTTGAACTTGTCGTGAAGTTCACCTCGCCAAGGGCATTGGGAGCAGTGAAACTGCCGCCGTCGCCCGAAGACTTGACATGGACTTCATACTTGCCATTGGTCTGATAGGGCAGTTCCTTGAACGAGTAGTAGCCCTGGTCGTCGGTCTTTGTTATGTAGAGGCTCTTGGCACCCGCTGCACCGGATTTTGGCTCGCATTCCACGGTGACGCCTGCCATTGCCGTGCCGTCCGCCATGCGCACATACCCTTCAATCATGCCCGTTGCCTTGCACTGGCCCGAAGCGGTCAAACGCTCCACATGTGTGCCCTCGCACTGCCACACACTCTCCACACAGTAGTCGTATGCCTGCTGCGCCAGCACCGTGTTGTCCTCGTAGAACAACTGGTCCAGATTGGTGGCGAGGGTGTCGGTGAACAGGGCTTTCTCATCGTTGGTGTGCTTGCGGCGCAGCACACGGAAGAAGTCGTGGTCGCCGCCGGAGGTCGTCCACACCAGTTGCACGCTGCTCTGCTTGGTGATGGTTTCCAGTTTCGTGATGCGGTCGCTGTTCAGGAAGCGGTAGCTCTTCTGGTCGCCTTCGTCAGCCTTCTGCACAGGCACCACGAGGGTGTCGCCAGCGAAATCGCCGAAGTGCAGCGGTGAGGAGCCTCTGATGGCCAGCAGGTCGAACGAGTACTCCACACACTTGCGTGTCAGTTCCTGTGTGAACGCTTTCTTCTTGATGGCGTCGGTAGAGGAGAGATCGACAATCTTCTGTTCCACACCGTTTTCGCCATGCATGTTGATGCGCAACTTCAGCTTGGCACGAGGATCCCAGACCACACCTTGTGCGCCAGTCCATGGGATGAGTTTGCCGTCGGCCACCTGCCACCCGCCGCCTAAGGTGTTCTGCAACTGCTCGGTTGACAGCTCTTCCTCCTTAGGCCATGACGCCATTACGTGCTCAGCGTCATACTCTCCGGTGGTGTAACTCTTGGTAAGTTTCAGGGTGGCTTCAGCTGCCAGGCGTGCCCATGTTGCGCAGCCATCAAACTTGGTGTTGATGTGGCGGGGGGCAAAGAAACAGTGATTGATGGTCAGAAGGGCACCACCACGTACATAGCCCACAAAGCCGCCATTGCCTATGCAGTTAGTGCCTTCGAGACTGCCGTCGAACTTGCTGTTGCGTATCGTGACATTGCTGTTCTCACGAACGACACCTATGAAACCGCCGTTGGTGGCGTCACCATTTATACTGCTGCTGATGGTCACCGACGAGTGGCAGTTTTCAATAAGGACGGTGCTGCCTTGGTTGACTTCCGAAATGAGGCCTGTTTGGTGCTTTTGGCTGCCCTTTTGTGTGCCAGCCGTGTGCAGGCCCCTGATGGTGGCGTTGCCAACATAACCGAAGGGTGCCATGCCCGTCGAACTGCCCGACCAGTTGAAGGTCAGCGTGTGGCCGTTGCCCAGCAGGGTGCCGGCGTAGGCACGGCTTTCCGCATCGCCCACCCTGACCACTGTGCTGCCGAGGTCGATGTCGTTGGCCATGATGCCGCAGAGCGTAGTTTCTCCGTTGTTCACGCGCTTGGCAAAGGCTTGCCAGTCGTCGGCGGTGCGCAAGACGACATATCCTTCCTGATAGGCGACGGGGTCGAAGCTAAAGGAGAATTGCGCCACATGCTGGTCGTCGTTCCATGTCTGGCTGCGTGTCACCTGGGCTTTGTCCACTCTGGGCAGCATCAGTTGTGTGGCCACTTCACAGAAGTCGTAGCCGGAGTTGTCAGCCCACTTCCATACGCTGGAGTAGAGGCGGCGGATACGGTAAGCCACTTTCTGACCGGTGTAGCTGTTGAGCAACGTGTTGTCGGTCATGGTGTAGTTGGTCTTGCCCTGCTCGTAGTCTGTCTCACCCGAAATGGTGGTCCAGTTGGGGTCGATACGTGCTGTGGTGCCGGTGGCGTTACGCTGAATCTCGAATTTGTCGGCATCCGATAGGTCTTCCATTTCAGAGTTCTCCACCTCCCACGTCAGCACCGCCTCGCCCGCTTCGTTGATGCGCACCTGCAGGTTCTTTGGATAGTGGAACATCTTGGTGCTCTTTTTCTCCGAAGAGATTTTGTCGGGAAGGGTGTTGCCCTCAGCATCCACCACGCTGGCATCGATATAGACATCCTTCCAAGGGCGGTCGGCAGGGAGGAATGCCTTGCCTACAATCGATTTCTCCAGACTCTTGGTGTAGGTCTGCCCCGTCAGTTGGTCGGTGTAGTGTATCTCGGCCGACCTGACGGAGCGTGCGGTGATGCTATAGGTAAGCATCAGTTCGTTGACGTGCTCGCTCTCCACGGCTATCATGGCGTCGTTCATTATGATAGACACAGGTGGAGCCGAAGGACAATCCCACGTGGCGAGTTCCCTGAAGCGGGTCTTGTCCTTGTTGTCGGTCGGCACATACCATTCGCCGAGATTGTTGTAGACCTGAGCCCACACCTCAAACTTCAGCCTGTGGCCACGCAGCTCGTAGGGCACCGTCCAGATGACGGTGGTCTCGAAGTAGCCCCAGCCACGGTCGCTGCTATTCACATTGTAACTGATAATACCGCTGATGTTGGTCAGCGACTTGTTGCCGCCCACGGTCTTGCCCACTAGTTGGAAGGTGCCAGCCTGGAATGCCTGGATTTTCAGCTTGCCACTCTCTGTCTTGCTGTTGATGCTGTTATATTGTTCTGCCTTCCAGTCGAAGAGGTTAAGCCTTTCGCCGCCATCCACAGTGACGTAAACATGTCCTTCATTGATACCTTCGTTTGCAGTATAACTCCACATCTGCGTGGGCAGGGTGAATTGGATACGGTCTTTGTCAATCACCATGGCGGAGTAGTTTGACTCCTTCACCATGAAGTCGTCGGCTTTGGCTGTTGAAGTAAACAGTGCCAGCATGATGGCTATGCAAGCAAACTTGATGTGCAGCCACGTGTGATTTCGGTTTTGTGGTCGGTTCATTGATTTATTCTTTTTTAGATGTACCTAAATTCCGCAGTACTTTAGTTTAAATTTCTTTATAAGTTCCTGAGCAACAAAAAGTTCTTGCTGGGGCAAGCGGCAAAGCCGAGCGGCCCAAGATTTGGTCATGTCAGATTTTTCACTTACCTTAGTGCTGCAAATCAAGACAGGCAAAATCATCAATGACATGGCAAAGATACAACTAAAATCTGAGAAAATCACCGCTTTTGGCGGAATATTTTCCTGGTTCTATTGGATTTAGTATAAATTAACAGGGAAGAAACAACGGAAGAGCTGAAAGACTCAATGGAGACATTCAGGAACTCAAGACCATCGGACGAGGCTTCAAGGACGTGGAGCACTTTAGAACCACGCTGCTTTTCTTCCATGGGGGATTGGTACTGCATAAGGACTTCTTGATATGTTAATTCACACTAAATCCAATAGAACCAGAAATATAAAGAAAAGAAACCGCCCGAAAAGCGAACTAATGCTTTCGGGCGGTATTGTGAACCTATCAAAAACCATAATACTTGGTCAGGAAATAGGTTCTGTCCCAATCGATGATATTTCTCTGGGATTCTTTTTCCGGATGGATATTGAATTCATCGAAGACCATCACTTGCTTGTCCTTTAGGTCATAGAGCGGCCACTCCTTCGCCTTGCCGTCGGGAGATTCGGC
>JAFWSS010000110.1 GCA_017524385.1 Prevotella sp. | reverse complement strand
TTGGTGGTGATGGCTTTCTGCAGGTTGATGTAGAAGCCGGTGACCTCCGCGTTGTTCAGCTTGGAGATCGAGAATGAATTGATTGTGAACATTGAGATAAAGAAGAATTAAAAGTTAATACTATGTGTCTTGAAATTACGGCATTTTTCAAAAGAAAGGCGAAAAATGAGCCATTAGGATAAGATGCGTCCGATGACGCATCTGCTGTATGCCTTAGAACCGGCAGCCATGAGCAAGCTCCTGTCTGCCTGCTCTAAGCCTCCCAGCACCCCTCTGGGGTCATATCCTAATGTCTTAAAATCGTTTCACAGAAAAATACTTAAAAATATTTGTACGAACAGGATTTTATCCATAAAATATTGGAACAGACGTATTTTTAAGATTTTCCTGCCGAAGGCGATTTTCGATTTAAGAGGAGGGAGGCCCCGAAGGGGTGATGATAAGTTTGGAAGGGACAGATGAAAGCTCGCTTTCAGATGGCACTGCCAAGCTTAGCATCAGAACTGTCATCGGACAGTTCCCTCTTCTTAAATCCATTTCTTACCTTTGCACTTGAATAAAGAATATCCAGGTGCAAAGAATAATGTTCTTTGAAAATTTGGATATACGATCATAATTTAGTAGCTTTGCTTTGAATTATGACCGTGGAGAATGAGAAAAGTGTCCATTTAGACAGGATTCATCCATGTCGAGCTGAAAAATCAATTCCATTCTCCTTTTTAATCTTTAGAGTCTGGACAAAGTATCATAGGACGCCATAGGTGATCCTGAGTTGAAACCAAGAGATAAGATGACGGAGATTATTGGTCTTTATTCATTGTATTATTCACCATTAAAACAAAGTCAATCATGGTTGCAAATTTCACCTTTGACGAGTACGCTGTCCAATGTGTCGGCATCGACATTTCCATGGACAAGTTCACCGCCTGCCTGTTCACCTACAACACAGCCTCAGATTTGGGCTGGTGGACAGATGTAATCGAGTTCCGAAACAACAAGACCGGGTTCAACCAGCTCGTCCGCTGGAGCAGGAAGAATGCCAACAAAGACTATCCGATCAGGTATCTCATGGAGCCGACAAGCACCTTTCATGAGCCGCTGGCTTATCATCTGAATGCGATAGGGTGTACAGTGTTCCTCATTTTCCCTGCCAAGGCCAAAGAATTTGCCAAGTATGAGGGGATAAGGTCTAAGACCGACGAGATTGACGCCCGCACCCTGTCCACCATCGGCTGTACAAACAGGAAACTGAAACCGTGGACTCCTCCAAAGCCCATCTTTCGGAAGCTCAAGCAGATGTGCCGGTTCAATAATCGCATGGAGAGAATGCGTACAGAATTGACGAATCAACAGTCTGCATTGAAGTCTGGAGCCAATGCCGAGGCTTCCCTGATGAACAGATACGAAGCTTTACTCAACGAACTGGGCAAACAGGTGGAGAATAATAAGAAGCTGATAAAGAAGACCGTAGAATCTGATTCTGACTTGAAAGAAAGGGTGGCCAGAATCACGACCATCAAGGGAGTCGGATATCTGACGGCTGTTGCCATCATAGCCGAAACCGACGGATTCAGCCTGATTGGGAATCGAAGGCAATTGGCGAGTTTTGCAGGATTGGATGTCATTGCATACAAGTCCGGCACCATCGACACCAATCACAGGATCTCCAAGAAGGGAAGCTTCTATATCCGTGCAGCATTATATTGGCCCTCAATCGCCGCTTCGATGCACAATCCACAAATGAAGGTGCTCTACAATCGTATCGCCAGCAAGAATACCAGAACGAAGATGATTGCAATAACGGCAGTCATGCGGAAACTCCTTCTGCTGATCTTCACACTATGGAAAAGTGGAGAGGAATACGATTCCAAGAGGTCTGTCTCATGCACAGACGTTGTAACCTTGTCTCTTGACCAGATGTACAAAGACGAGCCTGGGGCAACTCTGAAAGAATCCGCTCTTGTTTGACCCTGGGAATCCACCCCTATTAAGCCAAAAAAAGCGGCCACAGTCATTAACTGCAGCCGCGCGAGATAGTTTTGACTTTGTTGACCAAAGACAGTGACTTCTCTTGGTGGCTGCAAATATATATCAAAAAAAATCAAATCCCAACAAATAAGAAGGAAAAAGATTCAAATGACATAAAAAAGCCTTACATATTAGCTGTTTCGGCAGCTAAAGATGATATATATCCAAATTTTCAAAGATCATTATGCCCGAATGAACGTTGGGTACGCGAAGGCAGCACACGCTGCCTTCGCACCCGAACGCGGAGCACCCGAACGCGGGGCATTCGGACTACTGGTTATTCCCTATTTGAAAAGCTCATTTGACAAATATAGCTCATTCTATAAAAAACGCTATTTGTAGTCATTTTTTCTGCTGTCAAATTTGGAATTTAACACAGTATCTTTCGCCTTTTTAAAGAAATCGATGCCGATATTTCAAAGATCACGATGCAAAGATACGAACTATATTTTTGGCACTGTCCGCCTTTATCCGCAAATGTCCGCAAATGTCCGCAAATGTCCGCTTTTTCTTCTTCAAATACTTGCAAATGTCATAAAAAATCACTAACTTTGCATCGTATTACGAGGGTGGTCGCTGACGCTCAAAATCACCCAATAATCTGAAACAATGAAAAATGAAATGTCGCACAGAAATTTCACAGATTTCCACAGATTCTTGGTGGGCTGGATGTTTATGACGAATCGATGGCCACAGATTTCGGGGGGATTCTCCCCTTACCCCCTGTGGGAAGCGACCGGCCATGCGACCAAAGACACGATAAAGTCTGACCCTCAAACAATTGTTAATTATTAATTGTTAATTGTTATTTGATCACCATGTGGCCAGTACAGCAATACGACAAATTTTCATTGGCGTTAGCCTATTTCCCGACCTCAACCAATGACAGCGCATCGCGCCACCTTCGCCGTTGGATTGCCAACAATAGCGAGTTGAAAGCCAAGCTTGTAGCCGAAGGCTATCAGCCAGCTCAGCACCACTTCACCGCGCGCCAGACCGCGCTCATCTTCGAATATCTTGGCGAGCCGTAAAAAAATACATCATCTTTGTCAAAACTGAAATGAAATGACAAAGATGATGCACGCTCGGTTGCTATTCCTGATTGCAATGTCGTTTTACAGTCTCATTTTACGAGCTTCAATCCCTTTTCAGACAGGTAGTAACGCTGGTCGGGATGATTCGGTTTGTCAGGATATGCACGGAGTACATAACCACCCTCAATAGCGGGGTTGAGCATGTTTATTCGAACATATCTCCGACTAGAAATCCCCAATTTCTTCAGAAGTACATTCATTGTATATACGTTGTCGCGAATACAATTAACAACTTTCTGAACTTGGTCACCAGCTTGGTCACTAACTTGGTCACCAGCTTGGTCACTAACTTGGTCACCAGCTTGGTCACTAACTTGGTCACCAGCTTGACCACTATGCTGTTCCCCAAACCAATATGTAACGGTAGAACAGATCAAATCACTAGCGAACTCCACTTTTCCCTTGGTCAGTTTTTCCCATATTAGCATCTTATCTATGCCATAACCGGCATTCTCACCCAGTTTGGCATAGCGGAAGAACTTGATAAGGTTGGGATTTCGTGGAATGGAGTGTATTTGTGTGCGCAACTCTGACAGTGGGAACATAAATCTGCCAGGATTCTGCAACTCAATGTGGTCTGCAAACACACGTATCGTAGGATGCATTGGGCTGAAGTAGTCGGCATGAGCGCAACAGTTGGTAAGTCCTTCTCTCAGAGCATATAACTGTGATTCGTCCTCAGCTCCTACACCGTCGGGACGAGCCTGATATGGAGCATCAACGAAGTTGCGCAGCCGTTGAAGAATAATCTGATATGACTCCCAAATGTTATCTTGCTCCTGCATCCGATATGTATAGCGTACCTGAGCATCGGCAAGGCTCTTGCCTGGAATCTCCAGATAGTCTATCCAAAAGTTGCTTATGTGACGTTGTACAACATCCCTCTGCCCAAGCATCAAAATGCCGCCAATGGTCAGCCGTCCATCCTTGGAGATGCCCACCTTGTCACAGAACTGTTCATCGGGCAGGTCTTTATAGGGGAAAGAAGGATTATCGTTGCGGATATGGTTTCTATAAGTTTCCAGTGAACTCTTGTTGAGGTCATTGATGCTTGTCCCCTCTACCACTTGTTCACTCTTACTGCCAAAAGCCTGATCACGCATCATGGCCATCACCTCTGTCTCAGTAGCGCGACGGTCTCCACTGCCTGTACGGATATAAGTGTTGATGGAGTTTCCCACATAGATAGGTTTAACGATGCTCGAAGGCACAAAGAACGCCAGCACCAATTTGCCATCGAAGAGATATTTCTTGCCTTTGGCTGTTAGGCGCAGGTTGAATTTCTGCCCATTGCGCAGCGTGTTCAGAAAGTCAGACTCCGTCTTCTCTCCGTTGTTCACCCCGTTTATCTCAAACAGCTTTCCTTGCTGTTTGACACCAAAGACAATCCAGCCACCGGAGGTGTTGGAAAAGGCCGACACCGTTGACCACACATCCTCGGGCAACTTCTCTTGAGCCCTCTTGCATTCAAAGTCATCCCATTCGATTTCCGATAGTTTCTGTAATAGTTCTTCTTTCGTCATATTTCTTGTACAAAGTTATTCAATTGTGAAGACATTCATTTTTCAGGATACGAATAATACATTCCAACCGGTCACTCGATTTTTAGTTATTAATTCTGCAAATAGTATGAAAAACGGTGCAAATATACGAAATATTTTGAAAAGATAAAGTCCGATCAATAACTTTTTTTCGTTTTTTCCAATTTTATTGCGTTTATTGCTCATTCCCCACACTCCACCGCCCGCCAGACCGCCCTCATCTTCGAGTATCTTGGCGAACCATAGTGATTGCCTTTTTTGCAAATACAAGATGGCAATTTTTAATTAATAATATAAATATTCGTGGGTTTTCCTTTTTTTTAGGAAAGTTTTGCGCGATTGTTTCCTTTTTTTTAGGAAAGTTGGTATCTTTTTGCGACTCGCGACCGTGAACTCGGAGGTATCCGCGAAGCAGCCACTGTCACGGGCTGTCTGAATAGAACAATTGTCACCTATGACCAGGATGAGGTTGTTCATGACAATATGGGAACAGTTCGCATCCTCCCGGCATGGAAGTGGTTCCTGGGGGAACCTTAGCTTTTAATCCCACACAGATCTCTCAGATCTCACAGATATTATCTCTCTTGATGTCAACGTTTTCTGTGGTTTCCGTGGGTTCTGTGTGCCTTATTCGGACCCACCAGTCTTCCCCCTAAGCAGGGGGACCGAGGGGGTCTTCCGTCGGGTCTCCATCTTGATCAAATATCTCCATCTGTCCCTGCGCCTCCTTCGTCAGCACAAACGGTAGGGTGTATTCCGGCTGGTAGCCCATGAAGAACTCCATTTGTCCGCCATTGCGGAACTTGTTCACATCCACCAGCATCGTGTTCTTGACCGAGACATTCACGTACTGATCCGGATAACTCTCCACCTTGTCCGCCTCAGGACGATAGAGGATGATGGTGAGGTCCGAAGCCTCGTCAATCTCGCCACTGTCGCGAAGGTTGGCACGTGTGGGGCGTCCCGTCACGTTGCGGTTGATCTGCGATAGGCAGAGGATGGTCAGGCCCAGGTCGCGCGAGATGTCCTTGAAGGCATGTGATGCACGACCGATAAGCTTGGTGGTGTTCTCGTCACGATAGATCGGGTCGATGCCGAGCAGCTGGATGTAGTCCACCACGACGAGGTCGAGGCCGCGCGTTCGCTTCAGCACACGAATGGACTGCAACATGCGGTCGAGCTTGTTCACGCCGCGCTCGTCGAAGCAGAAGCTCTCGGCATTGTTCTGTATCAGAGACTCGATGGCTTGGAAGGCCTTCTCTTCCTGCTCCGGTAGCAGCGGCTTGCGGGCCAGTGTATTCACGTTCACGCGGCACTCCATCGAGAGCAGGCGCTGCGTCAGCTCCAGGTTCGTCATCTCCATGCTGTAGTAGGCCACGCGCTTGCCGTGCTTCATCGCCTGCAGGGCCAGGTAGTTGGCGAACGACGTCTTGCCGTGGCTCGACTTCGCGCCGATGACGATGAATGCCTTGTCGGGCAGGCCACCCTCGCGGTCGAACTGCGGGATGCCCGTCATCAGACCGATGTGCCGCGTGTCGGGGTTGCGGTTGTCGATGATGTGCTGGCGGGCTATCTCGAGCTGCTCGGTCAGCGAGGTGAAGTCCTTGCCCTTCGTGCCCGACATGATCTGGTCGATGGCCTGCTGGATGGCGTTCACACCCGAACAGAGGTCGGTGCTGAGGGAGTAGCTCAGCTCGAGCAGCTGGTAGCCCACTGGAGCCAGGGCACGGCGCTGGGCGATGTTCTCCAGCACGAGCACCATCTGGTAGAAGTCCATCTTTTCCTCCACCTGGGTGGC
>JAFWSS010000109.1 GCA_017524385.1 Prevotella sp. | reverse complement strand
CTTGGCGTGGTTCCGGCAGAACATTCTTGGCTAACATTCTTGGCGTGGTTCCGGCAGAACATTCTTGGCGTGGTTCCGGCAGAACATTCTTGGCGTGGTTCCGGCAGAACATCCTTGTCGGCAGAGGAGGGGATATGCGCTCACGGCCTTTTGCCCTCGAGGGGAGGGATATGAACACCGAGTATTTTGCTCTTGCAAGTTTCTTCGGCATCCGCCAAGGGCGTTACTCCGGATACTTGAACTTGTCTCCGGTCTGCTTGATGAGTGCGCGCTTGTATGCGTCGGGATATCCCGGGCGCTTGGGCCTTGTTCCCAGTCCGTTCTTGTCGCGAGTGAACATTCCGTTCTCCTCGGGATGGATGATCATATCGTTGTATTTGACGATGAGGTAGGTGGCGAGGTTCTTCCAACTTGCGAGCATCTGCTGCGCCTTCTCCACGCTGTAGGCATTGAGGTATTTCACTGCCACTTCTGGATGGTTGGCGTCATAGATTGCCACAGCCTGTTTCTCTATCTCTGTCTGCGCGTCGAAATAGGACTTTTCGAGAGAGTCGCGCACCTCCTTGAGGGAAGGGAAGAGGAGCGAGTATCGCGGGTACACCATGTTGGCCACCCAGTTGCACACCCAGAATGCGTTCTTGTCGGAGAAGGTGATTTCGTCGGCCCCCGGTGTGTTGTAGCACTCCGGTCTCTGCGTCATGCTGCAATAGACGGGCGTGTATGCCACCATGTTGCCGTCGTCGTTGCCCCACCACATCAAGCCACCGATTTCCCTCGGCAGCCACGAGCGCATCTGGCTGACATAGGAGAATCCCGTCTGCTGCGTGGATGTGGGACGCTCGTTGAAATACTTCTCCCCGTCGAGTTCGAAAGACAATGGCGTCGGCCTGTAGGGCATTCCCCAGATGCCACCGCCGATGTCGCCGTCGAGTGCGAAAGGCGTCCCCTCATAGTGGTCGCGCATGCACTCCATCACCTCCTGCACCGACACCTTGTGGTTGGGCACGATCCATAGCGGCATGGGTTCGGCGTTGGGCACCTTCCCCATGGCGTAAGGCAGGTAACGGTCCATGTCGCTGGAGAAATGGTTGAAGAAGCTCCACACCCTGGCCTCGCAGAAACGCTTGCCCGAGAAGTCGGGCTCGGCATATGCCATGTTCCAATTGAAGTCGGCATCCTTGCCCTCATACCATCCCATCTTCTTGGCATACTTCACGACATTCTTCGAGAAGAGCACGTTGTTCTTGTCCTTCATATTGAAGGTTGTGATTCGGCTTTGGTTGGCATGGGCGCAGATGGCGTTGTCAGGAATCCTTATGGCGACCCATACGGCGCTTTTGCTGCCCGGTCCCATCCCCATCATCTCCATGATCCAGGCCTCTTCAGGGTCGCAGATGGTGAACGTCTCCCCTTCGGAGTTGTATCCATAGGTTTCGACGAGCGTAGTCATCACCTTGATGGCCTCCCTTGCCGTCTTCGACCGTTGCAGAGCGATGTAAATGAGCGAGCCGTAGTCGAGGATGCCAGTGGGGTCGACCATCTCCTCACGCCCCCCGTATGTGGTCTCCCCTATGGTGACCTGGAATTCGTTGATGTTTCCGATGACGTTGTAGGTCTGCGGAGCCTCTGGTATTTCCCCGTGATACTCGTTGGTGTCCCAGTCCACGACGCGCCTCATCTCCCCCGGAGCATGTTTTGCTGCGGGATAATGACAAAGGTTTTGGAACATGCCGTAGTCGTCGGCGTTGTAGGTGCAGATGACAGAGCCGTCGGTGCTAGCGCCTTTTGCAACGATGAAGTTGGTGCAAGCCATGGCATTTGTGGCAGCCATCACAGCGAAAGAAAGAATCAACTTTTTCATATGTTAGATATTTAGTATGTTCAGTGTTTTTTTAAGGCATTATATAGAGGTAGTCATAGTTTCAATAGAGTATGGTGGTGTCATAAACGGTGAGGTTTCCCACATGGTCGCGCGCCTTGAGTTCGAGTTTTCTTTCCGTCCCGTTCGGCATCACGGGTGTGTCTTTCAGGCAACAGACCATCCTTGATGACTTCTTCACATGGTTGAAGAGAATGAACTGTCCATCGATGAAAGCGCGGAACTCCGCCACCCCCGTCTGCTCATCCTTGACATCAACGAGAAGCGTAGCGTCCTCCTCCCATCGTTTCTCGTTGATGGGAATGAGTCTGGGAGGCCTGTCGTCCACATCCACGGAGAAGATGTTTCCTATGTCATCGACCTCACATTCCATCCATCCATCGACATATTTGGCGGGAATGTACATCCTCGGCATGGCATCCGGGGCGAGTTCGTCTCTTTTTGTCCTTCTTTGTGCGAAGACATATAGTTTGTCC
Source organism: Prevotella sp. (assembly GCA_017524385.1). Classification (GTDB taxonomy): domain Bacteria; phylum Bacteroidota; class Bacteroidia; order Bacteroidales; family Bacteroidaceae; genus Prevotella. The sequence continues at coordinate 1,436 of JAFWSS010000109.1, read as the reverse complement.
TTGTCCTCCACGTCGTTGTCCACCTTTATCCTGAGTATTGCTTTTTTGAAAAGCGGCATCGACTTCTGTGCGAGCATGTACCCCTTTGCCACCCTGGTGTGCCTCGCCCTGTCGGAAGGTTTCACCCATGCGTCCTCCATCATGCCCCCTTTGGGCACCTTGATGACCATCCCCTCCAACCTGGCCTCGTTGTCCTCCTCTTGCTTGAAAGGAATGGAGTCGTTTGTCGCAGGCGGTTGTTTCACCTCAACGGGTTTTGCCGACACCGTGAAGGAGTATTGCGCTTTGTTTCCGAAGCGGTCACTCAAGACGTAGGTGAGTTGGTATGTTCTTTTCTGGTTGAAATCGATGATGCCCTTTGAGGCATCTGTCTTGATGAACGGCAAGGTGTTTCCCGGTACGAGGAAAGACTTGAGGAACCACTGCTGTTTAGCCGCGTAATAGTCATAGTCGCCCCATAGGTTGACCATTCTGTGGCAATCCACCGGAATGTAGTCGATGTTGCTTGAGAACACCTCCTTTCCATCGACGTAAAGAGCGGTGTATCTTATGCCGAACTTGTTTGAAGAGCCTTGCATGAAGTCATCGGCGTAGATGCCGAATCCTACCTTTCCCCAAGCGACGACGGAGTCGCTTATTTGGTCATTCTCGAAGTCGAACCTCACCGGTGTGTTTTTCCCGCAGACCATTCCCTGCCCATTGACGGGATATGCCATGATGGCGTGCACCTTCGGGCATACGCTGTCTTGCAGCAAGTCGGGCATGAAGTCAAGGGGGTCGAGTATGTCCCACGTGTCATTTTGGTGAATCTCCAGATGGAGATGTGGCCCAAGGCTCGCGCCCGAATCTCCACTCAGTGCGATGAGTTGCCCCTTTGCCACTGGGCAAACGGTGGCATCCAGTTGGATGTCAATCTCGTCAGACTGGTTCTTGTATTGCCATTTTCTCACTACAGCCTCGATGGCGGGCGTGAATCGTTGCAGATGGGCATAAACGCTGGTGTAGCCATCGGGATGCCTTACATAGATGGCGTTGCCCATACCCCCGACGTTTTTCGACACGCGGCACACAAATCCGTCGCCTATGGAATACACTGCCTTTCCCTCCACCTGCTGCGTCTTGATGTCCAGCCCTGCATGGAAATGGTTGGGTCTTGGCTCACCAAAATTGCCCGCCAGCGACACGTCGAAATGCACAGGCGAGATATAGGTGACAGCGGCAAGGAGGATATTGGAAAAAATCATATGGGGAGAATTTTTAGGAGTTTTTTTCTTAGGAGTTAAAGAGAAGTTTTTTTCTTAGGAGTTAAAGAGAAGTTAAAAAGGAGTTAAAGAGAAGTTAAAGGGACATATGTATACTTGTTTTTTAATTGGAGTTAAAGAGGAGTTAAAGGGAAGTTAAAAAGGAGTTAAAGGGACGATTGAATATTGAAAATT
>JAFWSS010000108.1 GCA_017524385.1 Prevotella sp. | reverse complement strand
GTTTCAGGCTTCGTGAAATCCAGCCCCGCAATACGCCCTTGCAAAGCAGTGGCAACCCACGCTTCAGTGCCTGTCTCGTCGACCTTGATACGGCCTTTCTGCTTGATCATTTTGATGCAGGATTCTAAATCGAAGAGATTGGAGAAGTCAGCCTTCTTCATATTGAAAGCATTGGGCATGAGTGCCGACATGATACCAGTGAGATTCACCTCTGACTCCGACTCAAAGCGTGGCAATTTCACATCGACACGAACTCTTCTCATCTGATCATACATCTTCTCCCAACTGTCGGCCGTCAGCGACTGGGCTACCTCCTTGACGGTCTTACCCTCCTTCGGCAACAAGACAATCATCTGATAGGCACCATTACTATAAGGCAGGCAGAGCGTCTGGCAGAGGTCGTTCTCGGTATAGAAGAACTGGTGTGTCTGGTTCATCATCGGCACCGTCTGCTCTTTGCCGTCCTCGCCTTTGAACATCTCGTCCTGTGTGTAGGCCTTAGGAAACTTATCCGTCCAGATGCCCTTGAAGTAGATGGTGTTCACCAGGGTAAAAGTCAACTGGTCTGACTCCGATTCATTGAACTTTGTGTCATAAATGTCTTTAGCCACCTTCGTGAAGGTTGGCTTGGGAGGAAAACTCTTGGGCGAGAAGAACTCGTTCGTGATTTCCATGTTGGTCAGCCTGTCGAGTCGGGGCGCCTCCGTGAGCATCTTACGACAGAATGCATTGACTTTGTCTTCCATACCATCGAAGCCCAACACCTGATTAATCTGAGCCCTCGTCTTGCCGGCAGCCCCGTTGTTGATCAGTCCGAGGGCATAGGTCATACCCAAGGGCGACAGAAGGATGTTCTCCTCTGCACCGACTTTGCGGAACATATTGAAACCAAGATTATTAACAGATGTCACCAAAGCCTGTTCCTCGTCCGTCAGACTGACCTGAACACGTGGGTTGTTCTCATTCGTCACCCCTTCATCATTAACCTCTGCGAATGGGAAGTCGCGAGGCGGTGCATGACCGACGAGGGAGTCAGCTACAAATACCAATCCTTCGTATTCAAATTCCGACATATCGATAGGCTTTGTGGCGTTGTCCACCTCTCGTACCGGAATAGGCAGGCCTGTCTGTTTTTTTCCATCGGCAGGTATATATCTGTATTGGTTTCTGTTTTCTACTAGCTCCATTATAATCTCGTATTTCTTCGCGGAGATGGGTATAGTGATGGTTTTCATGCCCACATAACTGAAACGGAGGCGGTCCTGAGGATTCCGAACCTTCATGACAAAATGTCCATTATTATCGGTGATGGCCGATTCCACGACACGGCCTTTGGCGTCAATCTCACTATGTGGTGGAGTTGCCCGAGGCCGACTTTGAGGAAGCCAAGCAGATTGAGGAAATCCTTGCCGATGCCGACTTCGTGCAGCGCGAGCAGAAGATGGACGAGCTGAAGTGGGAGAAGGCCAGCGACATCGCCCGCATGGACTATTTCAATATGAACGCCATCCTCGCATTCTTGGTCAAGGCCAAGACCGTACAACGCTGGGCCGAACTCGACACGGCGAAGGGCGAGGAGATGTTCCGCAAGTTGGTGAAGGAGATCCGTGGGACGAATGCGGATTTGGATTTGAGTGTTGGAGGAGGGAAAATATAGGTAAAAAAGGCTATAAACGATCAATATAGCTTTAAAAGGCTATAAAAATATCAGTGAAAAAACTGATAAAGAGTGATTATCAGTAAATAAACAAATAATAGTAGGGATATGCTACGAGCAACGATTTCGGCCGATATTGTATCTTCTACATCATTAAGTGTAGAAGAACTGACGCTTTTGCAATCGGAAATACGTCTGTTCCTTGTTGTCCTCTAAAAGGGTGTAATTATGAAAAGATATATCATACTCATTAGCATAGTTTCCTTGGCTTTGACTGCTTGCCGAAAGCCCGAGCCTGGCATTGTGCCAGATAACAACGAGACTGTGGCGAAGAAGTACCTTGTAAAAACCTATTATTCCAATCCGGACCAACCTGAAAAAATCATAGAATGGGATGAAGGGTTTCAGAGAATTGAGCGCATTGTGACGAAACCCGAAACTCCATACGAAGTCGCTTATGATTTCGAGTATTTTGGGAATGATAGTTTACGTGTAATTCTTTCTCTTCCCGAACATTCTTCTTTCTGGTATGTTGGTTTTTCCAGTTTCATAGGCCACCTCCATGATGGAAGAATTACAACGGTGGATTACTATCTATACGATACCTATCAATACTCAGAGAAATATAGTTATGATGAAAAAGGCAGGCTAATTAGTATAATAAACAATGGAGAGCATCCGCATGGGGTAATTTATGAATGGGACGGAGACAATGTTTGTGAAAGTCGGGATTTTTATCCTGGAAACACAATACATGAATACCATGATTTCTGCAATCATATTGATCCTGAATACACGATGCCTTTCGTCCTATTCAATGGATGGACTGCTCAATATGGAGACGGATATCTGTCGAAACCTCTTTGGAAGAATTGGAGATCATGGGGCGGAATTTGCAAACATGAGGTTGATGAGGATGGTTACGTTACATTGTCCTATTTTATTAATATGGAAGGAGACACACTACCGCATACACATTATGTTTACTCAAAATAGAATTTTGAAATAAAAAATCCAATAAATAATGAAAACTACAGGAAAAGTTACAGGAATCATTGCAAACCTGGTCACCGTGGAGGTGGACGGCCCTGTGGCACAGAATGAGATCTGCTTCATCGACCTCGACGGCGTCGAGCTGATGGCAGAGGTCATCAAGGTGAACGGGAACAAAGCCTCCGTGCAGGTGTTTGAGAGCACCCGCGGCCTCCAGATCGGCGACAAGGTGGAATTCCAAGGCTACATGCTTGAAGTGACCTTGGGACCCGGTTTGCTTTCGAGCAACTTCGACGGCCTGCAGAACAACCTCGCCACCATGACGGGTGTGTTTCTGAAACGCGGTGAATACACCAAGGCCCTCGACGAAGAGAAACTTTGGGACTTCACGCCCCTCGCCAAGGCGGGCGACCAAGTGGTTGCCGCCGACTGGCTGGGCGAAGTCAAAGAAGGCTGGCTGCCTCACAAAATCATGGTGCCGTTCAACTTCAAGGGCACGTACACCGTGAAGAACGTGGCTGCCGCCGGACAATACAAGATCACCGACACCATCGCCACGCTGACCAACGAGGAAGGCGAGGAGGTGAAGGTGACGATGACCCAGAAATGGCCCGTCAAGGTGGCCGTGGGCGGTTATGTGGAGAAACCTCGTCCCTTCAAGGTGATGGAGCCCGATTGGCCATTGTTGAGTTTCACATAACCCGCACGCGCGTAGAAGTTGGAGATGATGGCAGAGAGGTCCATCGGGAAGCCATCCTGACCAGGCAGTTCCTCCAAACGGTTACTCATCTCACGCAAGGCCTGGGCCCAACGCGAGGTGGAGTCAGCCAGCAGCAGCACCTTCATACCCATAGCACGGTAGTACTCGCCGAGGGTCATGGCCGTGTAGACTGAAGCCTCACGAGCCGCGACCGGCATGTTCGACGTGTTGCAGATGATGATGGTACGCTCCATCAGCGAGCGACCCGTGTGCTTATCCTTCAGCTCAGGGAACTCGGTGAAGATCTCCACGACCTCGTTGGCACGCTCACCGCAGGCCGCCATGATGATGATGTCGGCGTCGGCTTG
>JAFWSS010000107.1 GCA_017524385.1 Prevotella sp. | reverse complement strand
GCTAGAAAACCATCAGCTGAAGCTAGAAAACCAACAACTGAAGTCCTAGGGCTTCCTAGCATTTCCTAAAATTTCCTAGAATTTCCTAGCATTTCCTATCCCCAAGTTTATTTTTGCTGCTTTCATATCTCCGCTTTTCGGGGTGGCGGTGAGAGTCACCTTGCCGCCCGTCCGTCCTGCGCGTAGGATGACCATGGCCGAACCGTTATAAAGGCTGCGGGTGTTGGTGGCGTTGAGTTCGTCGGACACCATGTCACCATTTGTTACAGCCACGATGCGTGCGTCGCCCTGTACGGAGAATTCCAGTTGGTCCTGGCAGTTGTAGGCACGCCGTCCCTTGCTGTCGACGGCATGTATTCGGACGTGCATCAGGTCGGTGCCGTCGGCTTGCCAATCGATGTCATCGGGAGTCAGTACCAGGCGCTTTGCCTTGCCTGCGGTCTCCACGCGATGCTTGGCCACCATTTTCCCTCCTTTATAGGCAAGAGCCTCCACGTATCCGTCGGCATACGTCACGTTGTCCCATCTCATCTTGTTCCGGTTTTTCGGGTCGGTGGTGTTGCTGCGCCGCCCTTGGCTCTTCCCGTTGACAAACAGTTCCACCTCGTCGGCGTTGGAATAGGCGTAGATGGTCAGTTTTTTACCGGGCACGCGGTTCCAGTGGTCGCTTAAGCGCTCGCCACCAAACTTGATGCCATTCCATTCGGTGTCATCCGCTACATTGTCCACGATGCCGATGTGCACCACCGGTTCCTCCTCCTTGAACATGCTGCGCAGGAAGTATGCCATAGGCTTGGGTTCCAAGGAGATGTCGAAGACACCGTCGCTCCATCCCTTCGCCGGCCATCCCTTCGACTCACCCAGGTAGTCTATCATTCCCCAGTAGGCCAGTCCGATAACTTTCGAAAGGTCCATCTCGTAAAAATTGGGACCCATCATCGTCAGATTGGCCTCGCTCTGGTAGAAAATCATCCATGGGAATCTCCGTCCGTCACCAGGGAAGTACATGTAGCGATAGTTGTATGCCGCGATGTCGGTTTCTTTTGCCAGCGGTGCCGGCAGAGAGTCGGTTTGCAGGTCGCGTCCTCTTGGGTGCATGGCTACGGTCACCAGTCGTGTGGTGTCGTAGCGGTGCAGCAATTCCTTCTGCATGCGGTAGGGTGTGACACCCCAGTCGTTGTAGGGGAGGTTGGCGTAGGTCTGCAGTTCGTTGCCGAGGCTCCACAGCACGACGGAGGGGTGGTTGCGGTCTCGCTTGATGAATTCCGGCACGTCGTTCTGCCATTGCTCCGTCCATTCCTTCCTGCCACCTGTGAACTGCGTGAGCCATTTGTCATACAGTTCATCGACGACGAGTATGCCGTATTCGTCGCAGAGGTTGAGGAAGTCCTCGCTATAGGGGTTGTGTGAGGTGCGCACATGGTTGAATCCATATTCTTTAAGCAATTTCAGCCGTTTCTCTATGGCCCGTGGGTAGGCAGCCGAACCGAGCGCTCCGAGGCTGTGGTGGTTGGCGATGCCTTTCCATATCACTTTCTTGCCATTGAGTTTGAAACCGAAGTCGGGTGAGAACTCAATGGTGCGCACACCGAATCGAGTTTCCACGCGGTCGGCCACGTTCCCGTTCTCGTTGCACAGTTCCACGGTCAGTTGGTAGAGGTAGGGCGACTCGCAACTCCAGAGGTGAGGATGGTCGAGATGTATGTCGTCGAGGCGGTATTCATAGACCTTCATCTTACGGTTCCACGGTATGTCGGTGGTGTGGTCTGCCACCACCAGTCCCTCCTTGTCTTTGACGATGGCTCGCACCTTGAGGTGCTCAGTGCGCAGGTAGCATGCTATTTCCGCTTGTATGGCCACCGTTGCTTTGTTTTCGCTCACTTCAGGCGTGGTGATGTAGAGCGGATGCCTTGGGAGGAAGAGTTCGCGGTCGGTGACGATGAGTTTGACATCCCTGAAGAGTCCTCCACCGGTGTACCATCTGGAGTTGAGCGGCTCTTGTGTGTTGGCTTTCACGGCGATGACGTTGTCCTCCCCGAAACGGAGTTTTTTGCTTAGGTCGATGTCGAATCCGAGGTAGCCATAGTCGGTACCTCCCACACGTTCTCCGTTGAGATAGACGTCGCCGACGTACATAATGCCTTGGAAGTCGATGATGACACGTCGGTTTTTCCATGCTTCTTGCGGTCGGATGGTTTTCACATACCATCCAATGCCCATCTCCTTGAACCCTCTCGCGCTGAGTCGGCTTTTGAAGTTGCTGGCTTGGTCGCTGTTGTCGCCTTGTTCGTCATCGCCGGGTGCCACCCACGGCTGTTCTATCTGGTAGTCGTGGGGCAGGTCGACGTTACGCCATCCATTGCCTTCTTGTGGCAAGGTGGAGGTGGTAGGTACGGCGGCGATGTCTCCTGCGTGGAACATCCAGCCGAAGTTCATGTTGATGGTCTCTCTTTCCGTGGGTGCGGCGAAGGAGCAGATGGTTGCCGCAAGTGCGATGATGGTGGTTATGGCTCTCATATTTTTTTGAAGGTAGGAGTTATGGAGGTTATGTTTAGAAGTTATAGAGGTTATGTTTAGAAGTTATAGAAGTTATGGAGGTTATGTTTAGAAGTTATAGAAGTTAAAGAAGTTAAAGACATTAGTCTGCTATTCGGAGTGATTGGAGCAATCGGAGTGATTGGAGTAATCGGAGTGATCGGAGTGATTGGAGTGATTGGAGTGATTGGAGTGGTCGGAGTAATCGGAGTATTGTCTTTAACTTCGAGCGAAGCGATAACTTCTTTAACTTCAATAACTTCTTAATCTTCAATAACTTCTTAATCTTCAATAACTTCTTAAACTTCAATAACTTCTTAAACTTCAATAACTTCTTAAACTTCAATAACTTCTTTAACTTCAATATTGCAAGAGTTTCACTTTCGAGTTGAGGCCGCTGGGCATGGGCTCCCATCCCTCGTATGTGGTTTTTTGGTAGTTGAGGTCCACCACGTTGATTTCCTCCATGATTCGCCATTTCTCGCCTCTGCGGTCCATGTCGGCGATGCGGTTTGCAGGGAGGTTGGTGACTTCGATGCGCAATTCGTTCTTCCCTTGGTGCAAGCGGTTGCCCAGGTCGAGGGTGAAGGGTACGCTCCAGGCGCATCCCACGTATTCATCATTGACATATACTCGTGCGCTTTCACGAACGTCGCCAAGGTCGATGACCCAACGTTTCTGCGCTTGTTCTTTGTCGATTTTGATGGTGGTGGTGTAGCATCCCGTACCCATGGTGATTCTCGCATTGTCGTCATAGAGTTTCTCCCATGTTTGGAGATGTTCGAGGAAGAAGGTCTTGTCTACCAAGGGTGCCGACTCCCTGAAGGAGAGTTGCCAGGGGTGTCCTGTGAGGTCGATGGAGTCGGTAGGAGTCGGTGTCTTGTCGAGTGTGACGTCGGGCTTGGTGGCGATGGGCCTGTTGAATGTTTGTAGAATCATCGACTCGCCCGAGCGGAGGTTGAGGAACACCTCGTTGCCACGCACCTTTGCTGCGAGGATGTCTCCGTTGAGCGGGTTGTACCATGCCGCGTCTTTCATGTCGACGGCAAGTCTCACCCATCCCTCCTTGTCGTCGGGAGTGAGGTTGGCGATGAAATAATGGTGCCCGTCGTCGTTGGTTCTACGAATGGCCCGCAAGCCAAGGCGCTCGCGAAGGTCTTCTGGTTGTGCGGCTTGTCTCATCTTTGCTGCATCGATGCCGTGGATGATGGTGGCCCCTTGGCTTTCCAATGTCTCCAGGTGTCGTCTCAGCGCGTCGGTCATGCGCCCCGTCCCGGGGATGATGAGTCCTTTGTATCGCGTCCCCGCGGCGGTCTGCAGCATGCCGTTTTGGAAGGTGGTCTCCATCATGATGCGCTCGCTGATGTAGTCGCAGTCGTAGCCGAGGCTGTCGATTTCGAGGATGCTGCGAATGAACTCTGGCGCTTTCTCCTCCATCTTGTGTATGTCGAAGGCCATGAGCAGGCTTCCCACACCTTTCCCGTGCCTTTTCGCCCACATGTCGCGTAGTGGGACGAGTACGAGGAAGTCGTTGTCGGGCTGCCCCATCTGGAGGAAGGACTGGCATCGTTCGATGTATTGCATCAGATAGGGCGCGTCATGCCAGATGCTGTTGTTGGGACTCATGTCCACGCTGGCATAGAAACGCCATCCGGGCCATTTCGCTTCTTTCGGGCTGTAGCACGCACCGTGGAAGAAGGCGTGGTTGACACCGCATGTGAACATCAGGTCGAGGTCGGGCTTCATCTGTGAGAGCGATGTGCGGAAATGCTCTGTGAGCCAGGTGAAAGTCTCGCTGCTCACCAATGGCTTGCCGGTGATGTGTGCTGCCGACGAGGCGTATTTGAGCATGGAGACGTCGCTGTAGTTGGGTCGTGTGTAACCGGAATCTTTGCGCAGCCCCTTGATGTTGAACTCTGAGAGTCCGAAGCCTTCTATCTCCGGTACGTCGACGGAAGCATAGACATCGATGAGGCTTGCCGGCGAGCCGTGAGCTTGGTTGCGTGTGGTGGCGCCGTGGGAGTGTGCCCATGCCGTCCATTGTTGGGAAAAGTTCTCCAACAGGAGGTCGCTGAGTGTCTCGCGGTAATCGGAGAGCACGTCCTTGTCTTTCTCGTTGTTGTCAAGGTCGATGCCGAGGAGTGCGGGGAAGTGCTTTTCCAATTCATATCCCCTGCGTGCCTTGAACTCCTCGAGCAGCGTCGGTGTCCAGTTGGCGCCATACACCTCGTAGGAGTCGTTGAAGAACTGGTGGGGGTAAGCCACGCCGCTGGCAGCGAAAGCCTGGTCGAATCGCTCGAGGTAGTGCTTCACTGCGTTCTTGTCGAAATGGTCGATGACGTATCCTGCCCCTCCTGGAGCTGCGCGTTTCACTTGCTGCCTGGTGCGGCTTTCATATTGGGCAACAATCAGCCATGTGCCGGGTAGCCGGAGCATCTCCAGTTGGCCGTCTTTCATATTGCCGGTGAGTTCGATGCATCTTCCCTTGTAACTCTTCACCTGGATGGGGTGTGCCATCACGTGCTTGAGTTTGGCGTATGGTTTCTCTTTATCGTCCTTGATGCTGAGGTCGAAGGTGCAGGGTTGCTCTGTGACGCGGTCCACCACGATGGTGTCCACCACGAAGAGTACCTTGCAGGCGGCTTCCTCTATCGGGACAAGGGGGCCACCGAAGGGCCAGCCGGTGCCGGTGTTCATATCCACAAGGATGTTGTCTTTTTCCCCTTCGCTCTCTACGGTGCCGAGCATGGTCATCCATTCGGGCGAGAGGAAGTTGATGGCGTTGGCGGCATTGCCTTGCACTCCGTAGATGGGCGTGATTTCCACGGAACCAATGCCTGCGTCGGAATATTGGCGCATCAGCCATTGGATGTTTTTCTGGTCGACGGCCGAACCGGGCCACCACCATCGTAATCCGGCTTTGGCTTCAGGCTGGGGTTCAGGCCATTTCAACTGGGCATTCATCGTCAATGCCATCATCAAGGATAACAAGAATATTGTCGCTTTTTTGCATGAAATGTTCACGTTCGGCCAATTGCAAGCAAGCTTGCTAGGCACTCTCTTAATCACTTTTTTCATATCAGGTTGGTTGTGTTCCCTCAAGTGGGAGAATAGATTTTCTTTGCTTGCAAAGCAAAGATACGTCATTTTTTTCAAATGAGCAATTTTCATTATGGCAATGGCTGGTATTCTGCATTTTTTTAAGGCGTTTTATCATTTTTCAAGGAAACTCCCCGAACTCCTGACTCCGTAGACCATTCCATTCAAAAGTGACGACGAGAAGGGTCTACGGAGTCTCTGAGTAAATGAGGATTGCGCCGAAGGCGCTTGCAAGCCCAAGTTTCATTGTGGTTTCATTGTCTTATGGATGTTTGTGGGTCATTATTTTTTTAATCCCGAATAAACGAATTGCAGAAATATCAGTCTTACATATGTGTTTGGTGACTTGCAGAGAAGTTACACACTGACAAGAAAAGTTTATTTATGTTTAATAATTTGGCTAGGAACATATTATTCCTTACTTTTGCAAATAAAAACCCAAAAAAGTAGATGAAAACGTTGATTCAAAGATATGTATTGGCCATGCTCTTGATGGTGCTGGCCAGTAGTGCTAATGCCCAGAAGAAGACCTTGTTGGCTACCATGTATCACAAGAACAAGACGGCGACGGTGACCCTCACCGATGGCAGGGTGGTCAAGACACCCGATGCCAACGTGTTCTTGAAGAATGGTGCATTGCTTTATTTCCAGGGCAACACGGTGAAGGAGGCCAATATGGACATCATCCTCGGCGTGGAGTTTGATGACAAGAGATTCATCAACATAGAGAACCGCCTGGCCTATTTCGTGGATTCCATCAAGGGCAATAGCCTGTATTGTGTGGAAATCATCGATATGGATGCTTTTGAGCGCAACTTGAAGAACAATGTCAACTACACCTTCATCGACTTGCAGAGCGACCATCTTGACACCTTCACCAACGATTTGAACACAGAGGAGGATTATGTGTTTCCCGTCAATCGTGAGTTCTTTTATCTTCTTGATGGCAAATTTGTTCAAGCCGATGCCCGCGAACTCTACCGTGTGCTCAACAAAGAGCGTTACCGCATCTTGAAGACGATTACTAACGTGCCAGACTTCGACTGGTTGGAACCGGAATGCCTGATGCGCCTGTTGGGGTTGATATCCAAATGATTTTCAGGAGTTTTTCAGGAGTTAAAGGGGAGTTTTTCAGGAGTTAAAGGGGAGTTTTTCAGGAGTTAAAGGGGAGTTTTTCAGGAGTTAAAAAGGAGTTAAAGAGGAGTTAAAGAGGAGTTAAAGGGACATATGTCTGCTTTTTCAGGAGTAAAAGGGAGTTTTTTTGGAGTTAAAAAGGAGTTAAAAAGGAGTTAAAGGGACATTTGTTCAATTGCTCGCTTTGTTCTATTGTTCCCTTTGCTCGCTTTGTTTTGTTCCCTTTGTGCGCTTTGTTCGCTTTAGCTCCCTTTGCCATTATTTTTGGTTGCTCCGTTCTTTGTAGGTGGTGGCTTTGCCGCCACTTCTGGTAGTAGCGGCATAAGCTTTTTTGTGTCGTGATAAATCTCAATACACGGTTCGTTTTTCGTTTCCTCGCTCCCAGATGGTGCGGCGGTCGGCGGCGGCGAGTCCTCCGATGACGTGTGGGGGAGGGGAGACGCGTAGGCTGGTGTGCGCTCCTGTCGGCATGTGGATGTTGGCGGTGCGTTCGCGTTCGGCCATCAGTTCCTCGATTTTTGTGTTGCGACCCTTGATTTCGCCTTCTTTGTTGGCGGCGGCGATGTCGCGATCATAGTGGAGGGATTGCAGGAGGGCCTTGACGGTGTCCTTGCGCAGTTTGCCTTTTTCGATGTCTTCTAGGAGCGAGGTGGCCAGGCGGGTGATGGCTTGGATGTCGGCGTCATCCATGTCGGAGATACCCTGGCAGGCCTTGGCGGCGAGGGCGGCAAGAGAAGGGGCTTCAGAGGGTTTCTCCGAGGGGGATTGCAGCGGCGCAGCCGCTGCCTGCGGAGAACGGGCAGGGACGGATGGGGCAGATGGGCTGGAGGGGGCAGACGGGCCGGATGGGGCAGACGGGGCGGAGGGGGCAGACGGACAGGACAGTGTGTGCGCTAGAGTGGCCTTTTCAACTTGCTTGGTGTTTGCTTTGTTTTCAGGTCTTTCTGTGTTTGCTTTGTTTTCAGGCTTTCCAGTGTTTTGAGTGTTTTCACTGTTTTCAGACTTATCAGCCTTTTCGTTTTTTTCTTTCATGGTGGATAGTTTTTTTGATTCGTCTGCAAAGGTAATGATGAAAGGGTTGTGAACCGTGTCATTTTGATATGGATGCACTGTTTTAGTATTGCTTGGTTGTTTTTGTTCGTCATCTACGTCTTTTTCGTCATTTTGAGTAGTTTTTGTGGGTAGTGGCACGCTCTTGCCCTTACTTTTTGGATGATTTTGCAAGTGGTTGAATATCAGTGTTTTGTCACTTTGTGGTATGCGCTTCCCAAGTTTTTTTGCTTTAAAAACTTGCAATCGCCCCTTCGATGCTTGTATCTTTGCGCCGACATGGAGAAACCAATGTTGGGGTATAATCCTCCCCTGTAAATTTCTGTAATTACCCCCTTCAATCAGTGGGTCTTCGACAACCAAAGGTCGACGTGCGAAGCGGAAGTCAAATCTCTCTAATTCGGGATAAAACCAAGCTAATAATATTCTAATTCAGTATTGCCATGAAAAAACAAATGAAAAGGGCTAGTCGTGCGACATTCGAATACCACGCCGACCGTAGCCGAGAATTGCTGAAGGTATTCAATGAAGAGTTGGGCTTTTCAGACAACGACCGTGTGGAGGATGTGGTTCAACGTGTGGTCAACCATCCTTCGTCGCGCTTCTGGGTGAGTGAGGAACGTGCGTGGCGCATCATCTCCTCTATGAGTCGTCGTCCTCTGTCCTCGAAGTGCCATCCATTGAGGCGTGAGATGTTCGAGGAGATATTCCGTCGCAGCATGCATCTGTGTGCCATGCGTCCCAATTGGTCTTTGAAACGGTGTGTGTATCATGTGGTCAACCACGAGGCTCCGAAGTTCTATCTGGCGGTGGCTACTGCCCACGCCCTCATTTGTCAAGAACGCAACCGATGCAGGGTAGAAAACATGCTCAAGCTACGGCGCTGGTTGTCGGCGTAGTTGTCGTGTCGTTGGCACTGCTGCGCGCCATAGGTGTCGTGTCGTTTGCGTTGGTGGGCATCAGTGAGGACGGCTCCTGGTGGGGTCGCCTCGCCCATCCCTTCTTGCATGTCGGTGTGTTGCACGCATGTCTCAACGTCTATGTGTTTTGGCAACTTGTGTTTTTCTTCCCCCTTCGCCTACGCCACTTGTTGTTGGCATTTTTTGTGGCGGTCACTTGTCCGGCTTCGATAGCCTTGTGGTCGCTGTCGTTGTGGCACACCGCTGCCGCCTCGCAGGTGGTGGGGCTGTCGGGAGTTGTCTATGTGCTATTGGGCTGGGTGGTGTCTATGGTGACACGGCGTTGGCGTTTCTGCCTCTCAGTGATGGCATGGCTGATCTTCGGTGCCCTGGTGGGCACCGTGGCTGTGGGTTTTCATGGGTATTGCTTCCTAGCGGGAATAGGAGCGAAAATAATTAATAATTGAGTTTACTTTAAGAAGTGGAAAGTGAGCAAAAGGGCGGTGACTATGAGATCATTATGACAGTTGCTTGAGGCCTTCTGCATAGTCTTGCTCGATGGTCTGCATGGCCTCGTCAAACTCCATGCCGAAGACTTTCACGCCCAAGGGCTTGATGTTGGTGTACATGATGTCGAGGATTTCGCTGTGGGCCTTGTTGAGGGCTTCCACCGTCTCAGCTTCCGCCATGACATCCACGAGACGTTCCACCTCGGCGATGTATGCTTTTGCAGAGGCGTTGCTGGCTCTCTTGCTGTCTTTGGGAGTTGTTTTTTGCGAGGTCTTGGCTTCCTTGCTGGTCTTGGTGGTCTTGGTGTTCTTCGTTTTCGAAGAAGTGCGTTTCTTTGGTTTCACCTCCTCTTCTTCTTCTTCGTCATCCTCGCTGACCTTCACCGTCTTGGAGAAATGCTTGGCGATGAAGAAGGCGGCGATGCCGGCGACGATGGCGATGACGCACATCACGACGAAGAGGTTGAAGTTTTGCATCGAGATGCCCAAATAATAACCGAGGACTCCTATCAGCGCCGTGGTGCCGAGTCCCCATAGCAATGCGGCTCCCACCTTGGTTTTGTTATAGATGCCAGTTCCCTTGATGTTGGTGTTGAAATAGGCTCCTTTCTTGCTGATGTTGAGTTTGGCGCCTCTGGGTCCGATGGAGACGCTCATGCCCGACTTGTTGAGGTTGAGTGTCACCCAAGGCAGGATTTTGATGGTTTTTCTGAAATAGGTTGGCATATTTTTAGACTTTAGTTTTTTAGACTTTAGATATTTAGACTTTAGACTTTAGTTTAAAAAGCTCTCTAAGTCCATTTTAGTCTGAGACTATTGAGAATGACGCTTATGCTTGAGCACGCCATCATGGCACTTGCCCATGCGGGTGTGATTTGGAAGTCGATGCCAGCGAGGTGTGCCGCCCCCGCCGCCAATGGTATGCTTACCACGTTGTAGATGAATGCCCAGAAAAGGTTTTGTCTCACCATGTTCACGGTTTTGCGACTCATTTCGAGGGCTTGTGGTATGCGTCTGAGGTCGTCGCCCATGAGCGTCATCTGCGCCACGTCGATGGCCACGTCGGTGCCTTTTGCCATAGCGATGCTCACATCGGCCCTTGCGAGTGCTTGCGAGTCGTTGACGCCGTCGCCCACCATGGCCACGCATCGTCCTTGTTGCTGGAGCTGCTTGACGAGGTCTTCCTTGTCTTGTGGTTTGACGCGACTTCTCACTTGTTTGATGCCGGCCTTCCTTGCCCAATATGTTGTAGCTTCTTCCTTGTCGCCGCTCATGAGATAGACCTCCACGCCCATGTCGTGCAGTTGGCTGATGGCCTCTTGTGCGTGAGGCTTGAGGGTTTCCCTTTGTTCAGGTGCGAGAGTGTCGGCCTTGGTGAAGTCGATGTCGGGGTTGGGGTGGGTGAGAGTCCCTGTCTTGTCCATCACCATGGCGTCCACCTTTCTGATGCGCTCGAGGGCAGCTGCGTCCTTGACGAGGATGTTTTGCTTAGCCGCCTTGCCGATGCCCACCATCAGAGCCGTGGGTGTGGCGAGTCCGAGTGCGCAAGGACAGGCGACGACGAGTACGGCGACGGCTGACATGATGGCTTGCGGCAGTGCTTGGGTGCCACCCGCCATCCACCAGGCGATGAAGGTGACGAGTGCGATGGCAGCCACCACGGGTACGAAGACCCTTGCTATGCGGTCCACGGTGCGTTGCACGGGAGCCTTGCTGCCCTGTGCTTCCTCCACCATCTTGATGATGTGAGCCAGTGTGGTGTCGTCGCCGGTCTTCTTGGCTCTCAGTCGCAGGCGTCCCTGACAGAGCATGGTGCCTGCGAGGGTGTCGCTGCCTGTTTGTTTCAGTGCGGGCGAGGGTTCTCCTGTCACCATCGACTCGTCGACGTAGGCACCGTCTTCTTTCATGAAACTGGTGGCCCATGTCACGGTGCCGTCGACAGGGATGCGGTCGCCGGCGCTCACCTCCACTACGTCGCCGCGCTCGATGGTGGCGATGGGCACCTCCTCGATGATGGCCTGCTTGGTGCCGTCCTCCGCCGTTTTCTCTCCCTTGTAGATGCGTGCGGTCTTGGGTGCCATCCCTATGAGTTGGCTGATGGCGCTTGCCGTGGCTTTCCGGGTGTGCTGCTCGATAAGCCTTCCGGTGAGTACGAAAGTGATGATCATCACCGAGGCATCAAAGTAGGTGTGCCACTCCATGCCTCTCGCTCCCCAGGTGCTTTCTCCCCAGAAAGTGTTGTATGCGCTGAAGAGCCATGCGATGCCGGTGCTGAAGGCCACGAGGGTGTCCATGGCCGGCATGCGGTGGATGACTTGCCGCCAGGCGTTGAGGTAGAAGGTCTTCCCGCAGTAGATGATGCAGGCTAGTGAGAGCAGCAGTGCGGTCTGGTTTTTTTCCGGTGTTCCTAGATTTCCTAGTATTCCTGGTTTTCCCAGGCATCCTAGTCCTAATGCCATGATTAGGATGGCTATCACCCATGCGACGAGTGCCTGCCTTTTCAGCAGGGTGTATTCGCGTCGTTCCAACTCCTCCACGCGGCGGTCATCCTCAATGACAAGGTCGAAGCCGATGGCGTTCACCTCGCGCTTCATGTCCTCTGGTGTGACGGTTTGCTCGTCCCATTCCACGGTGGCGGTGCGTGTGGGCAGTGACACGCTGGCCGATGTGACGCCGTGGATGCTTTGCAGCTTTCGTTCCACGTTGGCGGCACAGGCGGCGCATGCCATGCCTACGACAGGGATTTTTCTTTTCATAAGAGGCTTTTAAGGAGGTTTTTTGGAGGGGTGGGAGGTTTTAGGAGGCTCTAGATATTTTAGATGTTCTAGGAAGTCTAGATATTCTAGATGTTCTAGAATTTTATAAATTCTAGGAAGTCCTAGATTTCCTAGGACTTTCTGTTTTTCCTATTTCTTGACAAACTTGCAAGACTTGCTTTGGCCGTTTTCGTCTGTCACTCTTGCGATGTAGCAACCGTCGGAGAGGTGGTCGATGGCAAATTCGGCATATCCACCCTGCAGGCGGCCTTTGAGCTGGCCCATCGACTGTCCTGCGAGGTTGTAGATTTCCACCTGGATGTCGCCGGATGTCTTGCTGCGGACGATGAGTCGGTCGATGACATAGCGTGCTGTCAAGTCGTTGGTGGCGAGCACTGTCGTCGTTTCGATGCCGGTGGAGTAGGGCTGGTCGACATTGACAGCATAGCTGCTGGTGATGTTGGTCTTCTCGATGGTGGGGAAGTTGAGCACCTGCACGGTGTTGCATCCGTCGGGATATCTACCCACCGTCTCGTCCTTTTGGTGCTTGGGATAGGTGAGGATGTCGCTCCATGAACCGTCGGCGGCAGAGAGCATCATATCGCCACCGTCGGCGTCCAGTTTGAAGGAGGCATGCAACTGGCTGACGGGTTCCAACTTGTCGCACCAGATGATGAGATGTCCGTGTGGCGGGATGATGGTGTTGGCTGCTGTCTCTCCTTTGTCGATTACATATTTGTGGGGTTTCTCCAGGTTGTCTGTGAGATACATTCCAGCCACGTCGATGGGTTGGTCGGTGGTGTTGTAGAGTTCCACCCAGTCGTTGCGCTTCCAATATTCGTTGACAAAGATGTCGTTGGCGGCGCTCACCTCGTTGATGCGTACAGGCGTGATGCCTTGTTCGAGCCGTTCTTCCTCAGTCATGGCCTTGAAGCAGGCTTTCAGCGTCATCTTGTTGTCGGTGGGCAGGCTGATGACGGACTCAGTGGAGAAGAACCCGCTGGCATTGTTTTTCTTCCAACCAGAGAAGACATATCCCGCCAGAGCTTTCGCCTCCAGTTGGGCGGGAGCGAAGAGATAGCCCTTGAAGACGGCGCATGGCACCTCGAGACCGTTGACGTAGAGGTAGGCGCCCTGGGTGTCGGCGGTGATGGTCACTTCCTGTCTCTTTGCAGAGGATAGTTGCATTGGCTTGAAATTCTGCATTTTCTGTGTCACCATCGCGTTGCGCGACTTGAGTTGCTGCTTGATGACGTTGGCAGAGCCGTCGGGCGACCTCCATCCTTCCAGTTGCATCATCGGGCGCACCCTGTCGGCTAGTTCGTCGACGATGGCTGTGCCGCGCTCGGTCTCGAATACGCTGCCGCCGATGAGGCAGTAGGTGTCGATGAATTTCTTACGGAACTCGTCGTTCTTGAGCATGTTGAGGAAGAAGGTGACGATTTTGATTTCCTCATACCGCTCTTCGTTGGTGTCGTAGATGTAGTTGAAGGTATGCCACTGGTCGGCGGCGAATTCTGCGAAGGGGTCGTCGTATTTGAAGGCGTAGTCGAGGTCGAAGGTGACGAAGCGGTACCTGCCGTTGTCCTGGTTGCGGAAACCCTTGATGTTGTTATGGGGCCAGTCGTTGCTGCCGAGGAAGAGTTCGATGGCCATGTAGTTGAGGAACTCGTCGATGTCGAGGATTTGCTTGAGTTCCTCATAGGCAGCGGGGTCGGGAGCAGCCGCCCCTAGTTCGTAGATGCGGTTGAGCACCTCTGCGGTTCCCACCATGAAGACGACGTTGGAGTCGGCGCTCATCTCGAACATGTCGATGAATTCATCGTCATAGCCCCAGTTGGACTCCACGAATTTCTTGTTGTTGGGCTCCCTCATGTTGAGCACGCCCTTCATCTGTCCGTTGACATATTCGATGACGGGTACGTATGACTGCAGGTCAAGGTTGATGTCGGCGCGCTGGATGATGGTCTGCAGCGCGGGGTCCATGAATCGGCTGCCGCCGTTCTCCCACACGTCGTTGCCACCGTTGCGCAGGAGAATCACCTTGTTCTTGATGTAGAGCTTCTGTGGGAAGAATGTGTAGTCGAGGCTGTTCTGTCCGTCGAATTCCTTGCCCGACTTGAGTTTGAACGACCTTGGGTTGGCGGAGCGTGTCCATCCTCCTGAGACTGAGATTTCCACGTCTTGGTTGATGGTCATCTTGCCTTGGGTGTCGATGAAGGAGAAGTTGACGGGCCGGTCCCAGTCCATGTTGTAGTTGCGTGGTTGTGCCTGTCCGTTGCCAGTCCTTCCGTTGGTGCCGTCGGTGTCGATGCCCCATTTGGGATCTGAGAAATACCTCTTGTCGCCTACGATGGATACGACGGGAATGGTGTATTGGTCGTTGGTCTTGATGTATGAGCGTGTGACGGGCACGCTGGGCAGGTAACCGTCCTGGAAGAGTCGGAAGGTGTAGTTGGTGGTGTTGCTGACAGTGAATTTGCCATCGGTGCTGACATTGCTGCTGGGGGTGTCTTCCCCATGGTATGACTCCCACGAGACGTCGTCGAAATAGAAGTTGTTCTCCGTCCCTCTCATCTCGTTGAGGTTGAAGGCGATGGTCTGCAGTGTGCTGGGGCCGCCGCCTCCCCACCAGCCGCCACCGCCGCTGCCTGACTGTTCCTGTGTGACGGAGCCTTCATATACGATTTCCTGCCATTCGGTGGTGACGTTGTATCCGTTGTCGAGCATCTGCCAGGTGATGTAGTTGCCTGGGGTGGAGTGTGCCTGCACGGAGATGTGGCAGGCCTTGTCGGCACGCACCTTCATCTTGAAGCGGTATTTCTCGTTGGCGTTCCACACATGGTCGGGGGTGTATACGAAGAACTGTGTGTCCCAGTCCTGCGAGGGGTTGGCGATGGCGTGCACCTTCACGCCTCGCGTGCCGTTGTATCCCGCTCCGTCGATGATCTTGGTGTTGAACTCTCCGTTCTCGTTGCCGTCCTTCCCCACGAGTGAGGTGACGTCGTCGCCCTCGCAGTCGCCGTTGACGACGTAGTCGGTCCAGTCGTTGGCCGCCTGTCCTTGTTTGGGCTTCTGCGGCAGGCTGCCGTCGGTGGTGTATGCCAGCGTGGCACCCTCGGGGATGGTGACTTGGAAGGAGAAATTGTTGGTGAAGACCTTGCTGTCGACGCTGACGACGGGGGCGTTGAGGCGTTGGTCGGCGAATTCCGCCGTGGTGTTGGTCTTGCCGGGTGTGGCGTCGGCCGTCCATCCCCATTCGCCTGTGCCGTCGGTCTTTCGTGCCCAGGCGGTGCGGCTCATGGCCTCGGGGTATTCCTCGCTGGTGACCAGCTGTCCGTTCTTGTCGCTGAGGAGGATGGTGCCGCCGTCGCAGTCGAGTTTGAAGGGGCCTTGGTTGGTCTTGATGTTATGTGAACCCAGCCACACCACCTTGAAGCCCTTGGCGGGGACGGTGCCCACGTCGCCGGGCATTCGCCACAGGGTGGGGTTGTCGGGGTCGTCGCTGAGGTACATGCCGCCGAGGTCGACGGCTTGGTCGCCGGGGTTGTAAATCTCAATCCAACTGTCGAAATTGGTGGCTGGACTCATGACCGTCCCGACGTTGGAGGCCATGATTTCATTGATGATGAGTACTACTTCTAGTAAAGTTGATAAAAGCATGGATGGTTGATTTGGTATTCAGTATGATAACAGTGTGCAAAGGTACGGAGTTTTCGTGTTTTCCATCATTCACCTTGTATCATATCTTATACATAATGTATCATGAAAGGATGCTTTTCTTTACGAAAAGCGTTTTTTAGTGACGAATTTTTTCAAATCATCCCCTTGAAATTAAACATCAATTGCCGAGTATTAGGGTTGATGGATAATTAATGGAAAATTTATGGTTAGAGTGTCAAAAATAAAGGTGGGATGTTTTTTCACATATAATTTCCATATAATTATCTTATAATTTTTAATGATTATCTGCAAACATCCATATGACAATCATTATCTTGTTGTCACACGTCCACCGAAGTGCACACCTCTTTTTGCACCGCCGTTTCAAGTCCTCCCCCTACAGTGCACACCGCTTTTTGCACCGCCGTTTCAAGTCCTCCCCCTACAATGCACACCGCTTTTTGCACCGCCGTTTCAAGTCCTCCCCCGAAGTCGTAGGGGCGGGTCTTGTGCCCGCCCGAATAATCCCGAAAACAATTGT
>JAFWSS010000106.1 GCA_017524385.1 Prevotella sp. | reverse complement strand
TACATATACAACGAAAAGGGCGAGCTTGTCAAGCAGACCATGTCTTCACCCATGGGCGATATGACCATCGAACATTCAGACTACAAATACGATGACCGTGGCAACTGGATCAGCCGCAAGACATCCGTGATGGGACAATCCATGGAGACCCCACGCACCATTGAGTATTATTAATCATATCCATAATCATTATTTGAGCATCCCCGCCTTCTCTGATGAGAAGGCGGGGATTTTTCGTATCAGATATCTGCCTCGACCCTCAAGGGGAGGTTGTCCGAGGAGCCTCCTACGAGGAGGCTGATTCTGCCCGGCTCCAACATCCATGTCTGGAAATTCTCATCCCAATGGCAGAGGTCGGCACGACGCACCGTGATGGTGACGGTTTTCCTTTCACCCGCCTTCAATGCCACGCGCTTGAAGCCCTTGAGTTCCTTGATGGGCCTTTGGATGTGGGAAACGGGCCGCGACACATACACCTGGGCCACCTCTTCCGCATCGACGCTGGAAGTGTTGGTGATGGTGAATTTCACATCCACCCCCTCAGCCGTCGTCTTCGCTTCGATGTCGCTGTACTGG
Source organism: Prevotella sp. (assembly GCA_017524385.1). GTDB lineage: Bacteria > Bacteroidota > Bacteroidia > Bacteroidales > Bacteroidaceae > Prevotella. The sequence goes on along the minus strand of JAFWSS010000106.1, from coordinate 12,596 downwards.
AATTTGGCGTAGGAAAGGCCGTAACCAAAGGGGAAGGCAACGGGGACGTCCTTGCAGTCATACCACCGATACCCCACGAGGTCTTCCTCCGCGTAGTTGGCTATGAGTTGTTGCCTTCTGTCGTTGCTTTGGTTGTTGACCAATCCCACGAAGATGTCACCCTGTCCGTTGTCCTGCATATTTTGGGGATAAGTGCCTGTGGCATATGCCGGTACATCCTCCAGTTTCAGCGGCCAACTCATAGGCAGTTTGCCAGAAGGCGACACTTTTCCAGCGAGCACTTCAGCGAGTGCCTGCCCACCCATGGAACCATTGAACCAGGATGCCACCAGCGCCCCCGACGTTTCGGTGACCGTAGCCACATCCACCGGTCCGCCCGAGACGATGACGGTGACCAACCTCTTGTTGGCCTTCGCCAACGCCATGGCGAGTTCATCCTGTCCCGACGGCAAGGTGATGCTCTTTCGGTCGGAACCTTCCGTCTCCACCTCGCGGTTGTCACCGGCGAAGAAGACAACGAGGTCGGCTCGTTTGGCTGCTTTCACCGCCTCCTTCATCAGTTTGGAGTCGGCATCCTGTTGCGGAGTCATCCTCTTTCCACGCATCTCGCGGTTGAAACTTTTGTATCCCTGCACGTACGTGATTTTCACCTTGTCGCCCAACACCTTCTGCAAGCCCTCGAGCGGTGTGATTTCGCAACGGGTTTTCACCCCGGCACCCACGCCGCCCAAAGCCATCTTCGTGACGGCGTTCTCACCGACGACGACGATGTTCTTGACACGCTTGGTGTCGATGGGCAGTAGGTCTTCATTTTTGAGCAAGACGATGGAACGTCTGGCCACCTCGAGGGCGATGTCCATCTCCTGTCTGTTGCCCACCGGTCGTTTGTTGGCTTCTTCCTTTGCAATGGGTTTCACCGCCATCCTCACACGCAGGATTTCCCTGACGCGCTCGTTGATGACCTCCTCGCTCACCTTCCCGGCCTGTACCGAGTCGAGCAGCGCCTTGCCCATGAAGCGGCTCCCCGGCATCTCCACGTTCAAGCCTGCATTGACGGCATCGACGGTGGAGTGCACACCGCCCCAGTCGCTGATGACCATCCCCCTGAATCCCCATTGCTGGCGCAGGATGGTGTTGAGCAACTCCTCGTTTTCCGAGCACCAGCGACCATTGACCTTGTTGTAGGCGGCCATCACCCCCCATGCATCCGCCTCTTTCACCGCCATCTCAAACGGTTTAAGGTAAATCTCGTGCATGGCGCGGTCGGAAATGCGCACATCAACAAATCCACGATAGTCCTCTTGGTTGTTCAAGGCATAGTGCTTGAGACACACCGCCGTTCCGTCGTCCTGCGCCCCGCAGGTGTAGGCCACCGACAACATACCGCTAAGCAAGGGGTCCTCGCTCAAATACTCGTATGTCCTTCCTCCGGTGGGAATCCTCTGTATGTTGATGGCGGGTCCAAGGATCATATCCTTGCCTCGGAGCCTTGCCTCGTGGCTCATGCCCTTGCCGTAAGCATAGGCCCATTCCGTGCTCCATGTGGCTGCCAACGCCGAACCTGTTGGGAAAAACGTTGCGGAGTCGGTGGTAAGATGGAGTGGGTTCCACGAATGTGGCTCCATCTCTTCACGTATGCCGAAGGGGCCGTCGGCATATTCCACATCGGCGATGCCCAGGCGTGGTATGCCCGCAGACGAAAACATGTTCTTGCCGTGCAGCATTTCTATTTTCTCTTCAAGGGTCATGCCTTTGATGATTTCATCTATCTGCTGCTCATATTTCATCAGACGCGAGGAATGGGTCTGTGCGAGCGTCAACGTGCTGGGAACCAAGGCAAACAAGAAACCCACAGCGATGATTTTCATTGATTTTTTCATATTTATCTTTTATAGGAGGTTTAGGGAGATGACAGGAGATAATAGGAGATGATAGGAAATCAATATCCAAGAGCAGCGTAACTGTGTGCCGGCAGTTGCAAGTCGAAGACCGTCTGGTTGTCGGAATAGCCGAAGAAACGATAGCGGCTCACCGTCACCTCCGCCGGTTTCTGTTGCTCGCCGGTCATGAGGTTGCGCAGCACGTTCACCTTGGCGTTGACCACCACGCGCAGCGTCACGGCGTTGTCGTTGAAATTCTCCACGACCATGGTCTTGTTGTCATAAGGGAATAATGCCACCTTCGACGGTCCCTCGACATATGCCCCCACGTCCTTGCTCATGACCTTGCGAATGACGTTGAGAGCCGGAGCGGGAAAGTCATAGAGGTTGCCGAAGTCATCGGGAATGGTAAGCACGAAAAGCGTTCCCTTGGAGTATGTGTCGCGCAGGAGGATGGGATATCCGGAGACGCCACCGGTGAGCGGTCGACCAGCACTGACCACCTCCCATGCATCGTTGGTGAAATATTTCACCTGTGGTATGATGAACTCTCTTTCCGCTTTTCCCATCATGCCGAAGTCGCTGACGATGGCCTTCAGGTCTCCGCAATAGAGTTCCACTACATCGGCGAGTTGGTCTTTTATGGCCTTGAGCAGTCCGGTGGTGATGATGACATCGCCACCGTTTTTCAACTGCCGCTTGATTCTCTCCACGATTTGCGGGTCTTTCGCCGCTTGCTGGGTGAGAAGGATTTGCTGCCTGCCCTCCACCCACTGCGGGTGCATGTCCATGGGCAGGCCGATCATGCCGAGATAGTTCTGCAGGAAATCTTCACCGGAGGAGTGATAAGGCTTGTAGGAAACCAGTCCAACAGGTTTTCCCAACTTCCCCATCAACTTGTCTGTCTGGTGCAGTGTCTGGTTGGCAAAGCGTGCCATGGTGGTTGGCGTGATGGTCTTCCCATCCTTGGTGAAGGGTGCCACCATCTCGTCGTATCTGAAACTATTGCCTCCCGCTTCCTGCCATGGTGCACGCATATTAGGCGTGATTTTCACGTCATTCAGTTGCATATAGTTCCAGAGGATGATTTCAGGAGTCTTTGCCAGCATGGTCAGATGGAGTTGTTCGGCATAGCGGTCCATGCTCATGTGTATGCCTCCTGCATCCACCCATCCTCCGTAGTTGCGTCCGGGAGCGATATTGTCGAAATAACGTATGATATTGTAACTCAGATAGTTCTGCAAGTGTTGCGCCGATGAGGGGTCGCGTGTTTCCGTGCCTGTCCATATTCCGTCGAAATAGGTGGGTTCCTCCTCGATGTTGAATCCCAGTCCGTGGAAATGGTCATACCAGTTGGGGTATTTCACGATGACCTTCACCTTGGGGTTGACCGCCTTGGCGGGGTTCACCACCAATTCCCTGCCGGCATCGGCCATAAGCCTGAGCCGGTACTCCGTCCAACTTCTGTTTCCCTTGGCTGCTATCTCGTCATCGTTTTTCAAGTCGATGAAGAAGAAGTCGTCGAGGATGAAATCATCGAAGTGCTTGGCGGTGAATTCCGAGATGGCTTTCACCTGCTGCCGCTCATTCTCTCGTGCATAACTGTAGGTTTCAAAGTCGGTGGGTTCCGACCTGGTGAAGGTGATGCCCCCTCCGACCTCCAGGCCTTTGGAGAGGAAGAACTTCTTCACCTTGAGTAGTGTCTTTTCTGGCACGGTGAACGCATCGCGGTGGGTCTCGAGGTAGATTTTGTCGAGGTCCACCTGGCTGCTCACGGTCTCCCAGGTGGATTTCAAGAACTTGTCATCCTCCATCCTGGCCACATCCTGTGCGCGGATGTATGTGGAGACTTTGAAGTGCTCATACTTGCCCGCCTTGACTGCCGCAGCGGTTGTCAACGCCACTGCCAGGAGCAGGATGCCTTTTAGATTGAGATTTGTCATATGATGAATGATTTGAGGTTATTTCTTACGTTTTTTCAAGTATTCTGAGGGTGTGTCTTGATACATCAGCTTGAAGTAGTGAGCAAATTGTTTTGGAGAGAAGCCCACCATGTCGGCCACCTCCGAGACGTTGGTCTTCCCTTGGTCCACCAGACTCTTCCCCCTCTTCAGTTTGATGATTCTGATGAATTCCAGAGGCGACTTTCCTGTGATGGCCATCAGTTTCTTGTAGAGGTGTCCGCGAGTCATCCCCACCGCACTGCTCAGTTGTGCCACAGAGTAGTCCAGGTCTTGCATGTTGGCCTCGATGTGGGCTATGACATTTTGGATGAACTCTTCATCCAGCGAACTCACCGTGATGTCGCTGGGTTTGATCTCCATACCTTTGTCCACCTTGTGGTGTGCATTCTGCGTCCATTCCAGCACCTTTTGTATACGCAATTTCAGCACAGCGAGGCTGAAGGGCTTGGTGATATAGTCGGCAGCACCTTCCTTGAGTCCCTCCACGATATTCTCCTCGCTGCTCTTTGCTGTCAGAAGGATGACTGGCACATGTGAGAATCTGATATTGCCCTTGATTCTCCTGAACAATTCTATGCCATCCATGACCGGCATCATCACATCGCTGACCACGATGCTCACATTGTCGTTCTTTTCCAAGATGTCAAGCGCCTCCTTGCCGTTTGCCGCCACAAGCACTACGTAATCATCGTCAAGGCTGCGTTGCAGGAACATCCGTGCATCCATGTTGTCTTCAACCACCAGTATGACAGGCTTTTCTTGTAGAGCATCTTTGGAGTCGGTCTCATTTTTCTCCAGGATGCCATCCGCCGTTGGCAATTCCTCTATGTCGGCATCCTTGGCATCGTTCACAGGCAGGGTCAGCGTGAAGACCGTCCCTTGAGGTTCATTGTCGGTCACGGCAATGCTGCCCTCCATCAACTCCACGTATTGCTTGACGATATGCAGGCCAAGTCCGCTTCCCTCTTGTTCCTGTCCATGGGTTTCCTGTATGAAACGGTCGAAAACATGCCGCTTGTCCTTGATTCCTATGCCGGTGTCTGCAACGCTGATCACCATCCGCCTGTTGTTTTCCTCTCCCTGGATGTCGAGTGCGACCACCACGCTGCCATTGTCAACATTGTATTTGAAGGCATTTGACAGGAGATTGGTGATGATTCTGCGAATCTTGTTCTCATCGAAGTTGATTTCAACAGACGTGGCGGGCAGTTTCATCTGGAGGTTGATTTGCTTTCGTGTCGCATAATACGAAAATTCCTGCACCGTCTGCCTGATGAATCCCACGATGTCGCCATGCTTGAGATTCAGTTTTTCCGCCCCCACATCCAGCCTTCGGAAGTCAAGCAGTTGCAGGACGAGGTCGTAGAGTTGTCTTGCATTTCTCCATGCCACCTCCACCTCTGTCTTGATGGGCGTTGGCAGGTTGGTATGACGTATTTTTTCCAAGGGAGCGACGACCAGTGTCAATGGAGTCTTCAAGTCATGGCTGATATTGGTGTAGAACATGATTTTCTCCTCTTCCATCTCATACTTTTTCAGGTTGACTTCCATCTGTTTGATGGCGAGTTCCCGCTTTTGTCTTTTCCTTGCAGCCTTGTGGTTGAGATACAAGCTGGCAACGATGAGAAGGAAATAAAGGAGAAATGCCAACTTGGTCAACCAGAAGGGTGGTGACACATATATGGGCAACTCGGCTATCTGACTCTCGGCCACACCCGGAATCACCGCTTTCACCTGCAACACATGGTTGCCCGAACTCAATGATGCAAAATAGAGGAGGTTGTTTGGACCCTTCATCCACTCTTCTTCTCCCTTGAAGCGATAGAGGTATCTTATTTTTTGGCTATGTGCTGGCACCATGGCCGAGACGGCTATTCCAAGATGGTCATCATGGTGGATGGTGAGATGGTCGAGGGATTTCCGTTCCGCCTTACCATTGATTCTAAAATCAGTGAACTGCACTTGCAACTTCCGCCCTTGGGGGATGATGTTTTCCGACATGATGCTGACATACCCCGTGAAGCCACCCATCAAGGCCGTCCCATCCGAAGTGGTCAACGCCGCATCGTCGGAGAACACCATGTCGTGCAATCCGTCATTATCGAAAAAGGGATGGCATTTGTAAGCGTGCTTCCCGTCGTCGGTCTCTTGTATGGTGACGCAAGTCATTCCATTGTCGGTACTCACCCACACGCGGCTACCGCTTTTGGCCAAGGCCCTGACGACATCATGCGACAAGCCTTGTTCGGTGGTGAGATGGTTGATAGTCCCATCTTTGGGGTGGTAAACCCACAGTCCGTTTCTTGTCCCGGCAAAAAGGATGTTGTCGTTGCCCGTCATCAAGGAGGAGACATAAGAGCCTTTCAATCTCTCCAATTGCTTGATTTTCATAAATTGCCCTTTCACACAGTCATAGGCAGAGACACCGGTCGATGTGCCAACATACATGATGTTGCGAAGCGTGTCGCAAGACAGGCTCAGTACACCATTGGACAATAGAGGAGAGTTTTGGGATGTGTAATTCACAACCTTTTTGCCTCCATCTATTTTGACCACCCCCTTGTCCACCGTGGCCACCCATAGGTTACCACGTGTATCGGTCTCCATAGCCTTGACGTATCTCAAGACGGGTTCCTCGGGATAAAGGGGAACGAATTTGCTTCCATCAAACCTGGCGATGCCATTCCCATAGGTGCCGGCCAGGACCGACCCGTCTGCTAGAGTGACAAGGGAAGTGACAATGTTTGAAGGCAACTGCTGCCTCAACGCCGAGAAATGCGTCTCGCCTCCCGCTGCATACTTCACCATGACGCCACCTCCGTCGAAGGCTATCCACAAATTGCCCTTGACATCTTCCACCATCGAGCTCACCTCTTCGAATTCACCCGTGGAGACCAAGTTGAAACTTGGCTGACACAAGTCTACGAATGCCACCCCATGCTTGGCAGAACCCACCCACATGGTGTTGTTGTCATCGAGATAGAAACAGGTGAAGTGGCTGCTTCTATAGAGGAAGAGGTTCATATCCATCACCTTCTCTGCCCCGATGCCTTGTTCTTGATAGGTGAAGACATGGATGCCTTTGTTCAACGTGCCAACCCAAAGGTTGCCTTCATTATCCTCGGTGATGGCATTCACCACGACATTGCCCATCTGCCCTAATTCCGTCATTTGACGCAACTGGCGGGTCTTGAGCGAGAAAAGCCATTGCGTACCTGCCAACGCATGGGAGTTGTACATCCACAAGTTCATGTGATTGTCAAGATACACGCGATTGTCACGGTCGTATGCCATATCTTCCACCTGCCCTATGGGAAGCAACCGTTTTTCGCGCATCGCCACCATATATATTTTATAGTCATTGGTGACAACGATGGTGGTGCCATTCTTTGAGACAATGTGTGAAATGGCCGACTTGCTGTAATTGGGGAATTGTTGTACCTCACGTTTGGAATAGTCGTAATGAAACAATCCGTTGTCGGTAGTAACCCACAAGTCATGCCTGTCATCCACGTAAAACAATTTCCAAGAACCATTCACTCCAAGTTTCTTAAGACGTGCCGCTCCATCCGCTTTCCAAGTGTCTGTCGCACGGTCGTAGGTGAACAGTTCGTTCACACAAACCATCCATAGCGTGGAATCCGCCGTCTCCCTCACCAGGTGTATGTCATTGGCATTGCCCGACTGATAGGGCATATAGTTGCGGAACCGATACCCGTCGTATCTGCTCAGTCCATTGATGGTGGAGAACCACATGTAGCCTCGACTATCGCGCATGATATCCCTCACGAAATTGTCGGCCAAACCATCTTTCACGTTGACGGTATGGAAGAAGAAAGAAGAAGCCAGGCACGACACGATGGGCGCCCAGGCCAACCACAATGCTATGGTTCGTAGCGTTTTCACGGTGCTTTACGTTTTGTCCAACAAAAATAGGGAAAAAAAATGACTATGGCTTTCCCTCAATGATATTATTTGATGCAAGGATAGATATTTTTAACTTTTGCATTCCCAGATGTATCCAATTTCATCCCAAATGTATCGACAATACAAATCGGCATAAAACTAATCGATTTCGCAATTAAAGAACAGCCATAATTTCCTATTTTTGCAACATGGTTTTAGACTCTATGATAAGCGAATTGTTATTGAACATACATTTATCCATAATTCATATTGGACACGAGGTGAACAGAACAGAAGTATCGTAAAAAGTCATTGAACCATAGTTTAGTTAAATAAATGAGTTATAATTAGGTATTTAGCCGTTAATATTTTAACAAAAGTGATTCGAGAAGAATCGTAATTGATTAGAGTATTTAACACCAAACAGGGCATGGAGTCTTTTCCATGCCCTTTCTGTTGGCATCTGGCGATGATGCATGCCATGCATATGTATGGACGATGAACATTCCCGTCTCCGGGGTAATGACTGGTACGCCAGCATGGCCTCATGGCCATGCTTTTTCACGACAATCCGCGTACCGCCGTTCTCTCACTTTCCGCGAAGGACTCCGTCAATCCAATATCCGTTGACCGATCTGCCGTCAGCATAAGTCAAGGTTCCATAACCATTTCTTGTGTCGCGAGCCCATTGTCCGACATATTTGGCGCCGCCGGGCAAAGTCATGGTGCCTCGACCGCTCCTTATGCCGTCAACAAATTGTCCAACATATTCTTTGCCGTCGGAAAAAGTGTAAGTGCCTTGGCCATTCATTTTGTCATTAGCCCACTGTCCGACATACCTTCCTCCACCGGGCCAGGTCATGGTGCCATGGCCATTCCTTACACCACCGGCGAATTGCCCTACATATGCCCTGCCGTCAGGCCAAGTTATGGTGCCCTGACCGTTCTTTTTGTCATCAGCCCATTGTCCGACATATTTTGCACCGCCAGGCAAAGTCAAGGTGCCTTTTCCTTTCCTTTTGCCGTCAGCGTATTGTCCGACGTATTTTTCCCCGTCTGGCCAAGTGTAAGTGCCCTGGCCGTTCAAATTGCCATCGGCCCATTGTCCGTCATATTTTGCACCATTAGGCCACTCGAAGATGCCAAACCCTTGCTTTTTGTCGTCAACCCATTGTCCGTCATATTTGGCACCGTTGGCATGAGTGTAAACGCCCCGGCCGTTGAACTTCCCATTTTTAAAGTTTCCGACGTATTTGTCACCTTTACATTTTCCTGCATAGAAATACAGGGTTCCTTTTCCCTCTTTTTTGCCGTTAACGATGGTTCCGGTGTATTCACGCTCGGCATCAATTCGGTGATTGGTCAAGGTGCCGTTCCAGAGCATGCCATCTCTCACCTCGTAGGCGCCCTTCTTGCACACATTAGCCTTTTGGTCCTCATGCCAGAAGAAGTTGTCAAGATAAAAGAAACTATTCTGAACGGTGGCTCCCATTTCCATGGCCGCATCTGTCTCCAACAGCAGATAGACAGCATCGGCGAATCGCTGCAGAACCGGTGAATAGTCGCCAGTCACTGCGTTCAGATAGTCATGGGCCTCAGCCCTCCCGTTCTTGACGAGTGAACCGGCGGCGGCGAGCAGCGTGGTGTTGTCCTCCGGATAGTAAGAAAACCGGTTGCCAAGGGAGTACAACACCTCGGAGGCCTTCTCAAACCTGCCTGCTTTCAGATAGGCGAAATAAGTCCAGAACGACATCCAATAATTATCGACCTTCGACATCTCGAACTTCTCGATGCATTTCTCATGGTGCAGCGCCGCCAGCACCATGTAGTATTTGTATTGCAACTCTTCGTTGGCATTGTTCTCCGTCAGGGCCGCGATGCTGTCGAGTTGCCTCAAGACAGACTGCACGTCGTTCATCTTCAAGGCTTCGGTCAACTGCTTCAACTTGATTTTGCCAATACCGGCAAGTTCGGTTTTCTGCGCCCTGCGCAAAGTCATCTGCCGCACCTGCTCCAACAGGTTGTCGGCAGTAGCCTCGTCAAGACCCAGTTCCACACGATAGTTGTCAAGTTCGATTTTTTCCGACTGTTCCAGCACATTGTCCTCGTAGGCACGCTTGCAGGCGTTGAAATAAAGGGTCTTGAGCTCCAGCAGCAGTTCCATTTCCGTCTTCTGGGCGGAAACATTCGTGATGTTGGTGACATTAGAGGTGTTGTTGGTGATATTGTGCACACTCTTGTCCTCGTTGTGCACGTTATGGCTGTCTGTCAGGTTGATGTCTCCGCTGATGGCGTTGGCATCACCGAGGCTGACATTCAAGCCACCTGTTTCCATTGGTTTCTCGACAAGTTTTGTGCCACATTCCGGACAAAATTTACCTTCACTTACGGTTTTGCAATTAGGGCAATACATCTGGTTCATAGGGTTTTAGATTTCCTTCATCCAATACCAAGCCGCTGATAGCGCCTTGATTCAAATGATTGATTTGCAAATATAGTCATTAGTCATCAAACCACCAAACTTTTTCCCTTATTTCCAGAATATGAATACACACTATGGGGCGACGCTTCACTGCGTCGCCGTGTCCAAAAGGTCATGAGCAAAAGCTATGCGGACATGCATGAAGTCCCTACGACTTCGGGGGGGCATTCTCAATATGGCTGACAACCGCGCAACAGGGAAAAAAGTGACGAATTCATCTATTCCCATGATAGAAAAGGTGATTTTTTACCATCCATATCTTAAACAGGAAGAAATTGGCAACATCACTTTCTGAGAACGAAGGACAACAACAATAAAACATACCACTATGAGGAAAGCAATACCATTCATACTGGCCATGATGATGGTCGGTTGTGCAGAACAACAGGGTTTCGACGACGTAGCATTGGATGCGCCGGTGCATGTGACAAAAACAGAGAACTTCAATGACCTGATGACACAGGCCAAATGGGGGGACGGCAACGCCTACCTGAAACTGGCGGACTATTACATCAATGGGAAAGACGGCACAAAACCCGACTTCATGGCGACGATTTCCATGCTGAACATGGCCGAGGAGTACGGTGCCATCGACAGACCTAGTGAATACATCAGCAACCTGCCGGAAGACGACAACACCCGAATGGCTTTCGAGGCGATGAAAAGCATCAATGACAGACAGGAAGAGAAAGGAATGGAACTGGCCAACCGACTGATTGAAAAAGGATGTGTCGACGGGTATGCCTTGAGGGGATATGCCCTCATGGAGACGGGGGACACCATCGAGGCGATTCGGTTGGCAACGCTGGCCGCTGAACAGGGTAGTTCTTTAGGCAGAGCTTTGCAATATGTCATCCCTTATGGCCAGATGAGTGACATGCCCGACGAAAGCATCGTGCTCCCCATAGCAGAGACAGTACCCATCTTCTACCTTTTCTTGGCTGAGGAATACTACAAACATCTGGCAGAGCATCCGGAGAACGATGTGAAAGTCGCAGAATTCTATCTGAAAGCGGATGAGAATGGATGTTTGGACCAACGTGGTGCAAAATGGCTGCTGAACTTTATGGGAAACGGCAACAGCCTGCCGCTGTCAGATACAGATATCCTTCGCCTGTTGAAACTGGCAGACTACGAGAGAGTTGACACCACAACCACAGAATACGATGAAACAGAGGACTATGTATGGGATGAGCCGATTGACTCGGTCAAGATAGAAGAGGCCATCGAAGTTGTCGAGACTGCCACAAAGGCGGCGGAGGCGGCAAAAGCAAAAGAGGAAGAAATGCAAGACTGAGCACAACGGTGTCAAGTCTGTATCTGAAGAGGTGTTCAAGAAACAACAACAACAACGTTACATCCATCAATACTGAATAATATGGAAGAGAACAACATCGTGGAAATAGAAATGGAAGATGGCAGCGTCAGACAATTTGAAACAGAGCTGTTCACCTTCGAAAACGCCGGTTACTGCTTGCTCACATCGGTCGAGAAAGACAAATACCCACAAGCGTTTTTCATGAAGCAGAGTCTTGAGGATTACAGCATCCTACTCACAGACATAGAAGACGAAGAGGAATATCAACGTGTAATCGACTATGTAAATCTTCGCTGTAACTTGAACAACCCTTCTCAATTGAAGGACATGGAACTGTTCATGCTGCTCAAATATCAAAATTTGCCGCGTGACAAGTACGAGACAAGCGACCTGGACGAGGGAATGGCAGTAGTCAGCGAGTCCATTGGTGAATGGTGGAAGCAACGATTCCTCATCAACAACAATACCATGCAGGCATGGGAGTTCATGGACATAGACCAAAAGCTTTGCACCATCTCACAAGAGGACATCGACTGGGAGTCGCTTGATGGCCTTCCACCAGATGCTGTTGAACAGGCAAAAGACCTATCCGCAGTATTCCCTACCTTCATCCGTAGGTTTGAAAAGGGCGTGGCAGAGGTGAGCTGGCAGATCAACCCCGATGGCAGATACTATATGGACGACGACGGATTTGGAATGACCGATGACGAGGAAATCACCATCTATGGATTCATCGACCAACAAGGCAAGCCAGTTGTCAAATTCAAGGCCATCAAGGAATTGGATGAACTTGATGCAATGCGGGAAAGTGCAGAGAAAATAGTGAAGGAAAGGAAAAACAAATAACTCCAAAACATGAATCAAGAAGTTCTCATGTTGATGTGGCCAGACGCAAGATGGTGGCAAGCCAACTGAAGATCGTCATCCCCGAGGCTCTTCAGGCGACATACGACATGCTGAACGCCATGGAACAATGACGGGATGGCCGGTTCCTGCACCTCAATGGGTGCTAAGCCGGACTTCACGGGAACAGGATGGCCAAACCC
>JAFWSS010000105.1 GCA_017524385.1 Prevotella sp. | reverse complement strand
TATCATCGTCAAGCAGGGGTTACGCTTCGCTCCACCACCTGCCTGTGGTCGTCCCAGCCCTTCGGGCTTCACTTCACAACCGGTTGCCATACAAGATAAATTACAGTTTTGTAAGGCATTTTCACTTCCGAAACTTAAGTATCTTATCCTCTTTTCTCTCCAGTCTTTTCCTGAAGCATCCTGTTTCCTAGAAGCATTTGCTGAGATACAGGAAGCGCTTGATGCTCTTCTTGGGTGTTTTCTCAAACTCCTCCTTGTGGATGCGGATGGAGGAAATCTTGCTGTATGCCGGCAGCATGTCGTTCAGCACCTTGCGGTTCTGCTCCATGATGTTTTCCAGGTCGTTGACAGTGAAACCGAGTCTCTGTGCCTCGTCGAGGTCGGGGTATACGAGTCCCACCAGTTTGTCGTTCTCCTGGATGACGATGCTCTCGTTGACCATCGCCATGGAGTTGAGTTTGTCCTCTATCTCCTCGGGGTAAATGTTTTGTCCGTTAGCGCTGAGCAGCATGTATTTGCTTCTTCCCTTGATGAAAACGTTTCCGTCCTCGTCCATGACGCCCAGGTCGCCAGTGTGATACCATCCATCCTTGTCGAGAGTCTGCTGTGTTGCCTCCTCGTTTTTGTAGTAACCCAGCATGACGTTGAGTCCTCTCACGAGAATTTCCCCTGGAATGACAGCCGGGTTCGGACTGTCGATGCGCAATTCGTTGTTCTTGGCCACCTTTCCGCAACTCCCCGGCACGAAGTCCTTGTAGTCGGCGTAGCAGATGATGGGTGCGCACTCTGTGGCACCATATCCGACGGTGTAGGGGAACTCTATCCTGTGCAGGAAAGACTCCACCTCCTGGTTGAACGCCGCCCCGCCGATGATGACCTCGAAGAAGTTGCCCCCGAAAGCCTGCACCACTTGGTCTCGTATGGTCTGTCTCACCTTTCTGTTGATGACCGGCATGTTGAGCAGCAGCCTCATCCTGTTGTTCTGTATCTTGGGGAATACCCTTTTCTTGATGATTTTCTCAATCACCAATGGTACGGCGATGATGATAGCAGGATGTAGTTCAGCGAAAGCCTTGGCGATGATGGCAGGTGATGGTACTCGTGTGAGGTAATAGATGTGGCATCCTTTTAGGAACTCGTAGATGAACTCGAAAGCCATACCATACATGTGAGCCATGGGCAGTATGCTCAACACATTGTCTCCAGCCTTCACTTTCTCACCCATGGCGCCGCATGCGAAGTCGAAGTTGCTCCACATGGCTCTGTAGGGTATCATCACTCCCTTTGAGAATCCCGTCGTTCCGCTGGTGTAGTTGATGAGCGCCAGTTCTTCAGGGCTCTCCTCCTTGTAGTAATCCACGTGCTCCGACCTGAAATATTTTGGGAATTTCTTGCCGAACATCTCGTTGAGGTGCTCTCGAGCGAAGGTGAGTCTGTCGGAGCGCGAGAAGAGTAGGGAATAGTCGGGAATGTAGATGATACCCTCTATTTCGGGCATTTTGGTTGGGTCCACCTGTGTGGACACCACGTCTCCAGCGAAGAGTAGTTTCGCCTCGCTGTGATTGACGATGTTGTGTATTTGATCGGCAGTGAACTCGTGCAGTATGGGTACGGCCACCGCCCCGTAAGTGAGTGTGGCAAGGAATGCCGAGGCCCATCCTGCGCTGTTTCTTCCGCAGAGAGCAATTTTGTCTCCTTTTTTCACTCCGCTGCTTTCAAACATGATATGCAGTTTCTCTATCTTGCGTGCCACGTCGTGATATTGCAGTGTGACGCCTTTATAGTCGGTGAGAGCATCCTTGTTCCAGTTGTTCTTGATGCTCTTCTCAATAAGTGTGTTGAAATTCGGTATTGATTCCATAACGCGTTGTGTTCTCATACGTTTTGGTAAAGGTATCTCTTGATGCTTTTCTTAGGTGTCTTGGCAAACTCCTCCTTGTGTATGACAAAGGATGAGATTTTGCTGTATGCAGGCAGGCTTGCGTTGAGTGCCTGGCGGTTTTGCTCCATGATGTTCTCGAGGTCCTCCTGAGAGAACCCCATGTTGCGAGCCTCGTCGTAGTCGGGGTGTACTAATGCGATGAACTTCTCACCTTCTTGTATGATGATGCTTTCGCTCACCATGGCCATAGAGTTGAGTTTGTCTTCTATCTCTTCAGGATACACGTTCTGCCCGTTGGCGGACAAGAGCATGTTTTTCTTTCTTCCTCGTATGAAGATGTTGCCTTCGGCGTCCATGGTGGCAAGGTCACCCGTGTGATACCATCCCTCGCTGTCGATGACCTCTTGCGTCGCCTCCTCGTTTTTGTAGTATCCGAGCATCACGTTCTGTCCCCGTGTGACGATTTCGCCCTCCACATGTTGAGGGTTCCGGCTGAGTATTCGCACCTCCATACCCTTTACTGGCCGTCCGCAACTGCCCATGACATGAGTGTGCCAGTCGGCATATGCGATGAGTGGTGCGCATTCCGTTGTACCGTATCCAACGGTGTATGGGAACTCGATGCTCTTGAGGAAGTGCTCCACCTCCTGGTTGATGGCCGCTCCGCCGATGATTATCTCGTATGCCTTTCCTCCGAAAGCCTCATAAACCTGTTCGCATATTTTCTGCTTCACCTTCTTGCTGATGACCGGCATGTTGAGCAGCAGTCGCACGAGGTTGTTCTGTATTTTTGGGAACACCTTCTTTCGTATGATTTTCTCGATGATGAGAGGCACGGCTACTACCAGTTCCGGTTTGATGTCGGAGAAGGCTTGTGCGATGATGGCAGGTGATGGCAGTCGTGTGAGGAAGAAGATGTGTATGCCATAGCTGAAAGGGTATAGGAACTCGACGGCCATTCCATACATGTGAGCCATGGGCAGTATGCATAGCATGTTGCAATGCGGTTTCATGTAAGGTTTAGCGAGGAACTCGTATATGAAGTCGATGTTTCCCATGATGGCCCTGTAGGGAAGCATAACTCCTTTGGAGAATCCAGTGGTGCCGCTGGTGTAGTTGATGAGCGCCAGTTCCTCGGGTTGGTCGTTGTGATAGATGACATGCTCCTTTCTGAACGCCTTTGGGTATTTCATCCCGAAGAGTTCGTTGAGGTGCTCTCTGCTGTAGTCAAGTTCCTCGTTTCTGGAGTGGAAAACAGAGAAGTCGGGCAGGTAGATGATTCCGTCGAGGTTGGGCATGGCATCTGCTTGTATGGTGCGTGCCACCACGTCGCCCACGAAAAGGATTCTTGATTCGCTGTGGTTGACGATGTTGTGGATTTGCTCGGCATTGAATTCGTGTAGTATTGGCACAGCCACGGCGCCATAGGCCAGCGTCGCCAGGTATGCAACCCCCCAGTGTGCGCTGTTTCGGCCGCATAGGGCCACCTTGTCACCTTTGCGGATGCCCACCCGCTCCATGATAATATGTATTTTTGCTATTTTTCGGGCGACATCCTTGTACTGCAGGGTCGCTCCCTTGTAGTCGGTCAATGCATCATAGTCCCAATTGGAAATGATGCTTTGGGCGATGAGATGATTGAAGCTTTTCGTCAATTCCATTGCACATTTTTTCAAATAATGTGCAAAGATAACACCTATTTTGCACAATTCAAAAAAAAATGTGCAATTTTTATCTTTTCCGTTCTTTTAAGTATGAAATAGAGAAAAAAAAAGTGTTTTAGGACAATTTGTGCAGCGTTTTTTGCACTATTAACATCCTTTTTTTGTTTTTCACTTTTCTCTTGCTTGTTGGAGAAACACCTCTGTCAAGGTTTGTTTTTCACCTATGTCAAAAATCTCTAATTACCTTCCTTCGGTCGGTGGGTCTTCGACAACCAAAGGTCGACGTGCGAAGTGGAAGTCAAATTTCTCCAATTCGTGATAAAAGTGGGATGCTTCTCCAGTACGTGGTTCAGATGAAAGTTTTCTCCCCCCTCCTTATGATGCCTTGATTGATGATGTAATTTGTGATGAAGAACAGCATGATGTCGACCACGAGTACATAGGTGAAGTCGATCTTGATGAAATAGACCATGACGAAGTTGATGGCAGCGAAAGCGAGTGCGATAGCGAGAATTGTAGCAAGCGACTTGTGTTGCGACATACCGGTGCGCATCAGTTTGTGGTGTATATGGTTTTTGTCGGCATCGAATAGCGGTCTTCTTTTGCGCAGTCTCATGATCACCACTCGCACCACGTCGAACATCGGTACGATGAGCATCGTGATGGAAAGAATCAGCCCATCCTTATGGTATGTCATCACGTTCGGGTTGTGCATGGCGAACTTCACGAATAGGAATCCCAGTATGAATCCCAGTGTGAGACTCCCGGAATCCCCCATGAAGATTTTCCTGTTCTTCTTCGGGTCCCCCAGGATATTAAAATATAGGTAAGGCACGAGCACGCCCATCAGTCCCGCAATGAGCACGCAGTATGTCACCAGCCCCTCTCTGAGGAAACATGCGAGGAATCCAGCCAGTGCCATGAACGCCAGTCCTCCCGCGAGTCCGTCGATGCCGTCGATGAGGTTGATGGCATTGTCGATGAATACGATGATGAACACAGTGAGAGGTGCTCCGATCCAGAATGGAATCTCGTGGTATCCCAAGAAACCATATAGGTTGTTGATATAAAGTCCTGAGAGCGGCATCAGCGTAGCAGCAACAATCTGTACGGCAAACTTCGAGCGTGCTCCAAGTCCAATGAGGTCGTCTATTGTCCCGACGGCATAGACGAGCATGAGGCTCACCATGAAAGAGCATGTCCACAGGCTGATGGTGATGGGTTCCTCTCCCGTCACCTGGTCGAGCACCACCAATGCGAGGAAGAACGCCAGCAGCATGCTTGGCATGAAACTGATTCCTCCAAGTCGGGGAATAGGGTTCTTGTGCACCTTCCGCTCATTAGGAATGTCATAGAGTTTCTTGCGTATGCAGAAATTCACGATTTGCGGGATCATGACAAACCCGAAGATTGCACTGCACACAAAAGCCACAAAAGAAATGAGTATATAATGAGTCATCCGCAATCAACTATTTTCATATATAATAACTCATTTATACATGGAATATTGTATCGACAACACTGAAAAAAGGAGAAAAGGTACGCTGAAAATGCAGAAAGAGCTTGTAATGTGCCAATATCTCTTATGGAAGGGGCGACGCTTATGCGTCGCCCCTTTGACCAATATTCCGTGTCAGAGAGCTTCTTTCTTTATTTTTTCTTCAAAGGGAAGCTATGAGCAAGGCGCAATCCGAGGTTGTCGCCGCAGGCTGTCGGCGCATAGCTGATGCGATACGACACTTGGCAGCGAGTTTCATCAACGTTCCAAGCGCCGCCTCGAGCCACTCGGTTGCCTTTCTTGCCTTGGCCCTTGGTGGTGTTGCAAGGATTTTTCGATGGGGATTTCTTGTAATAGCCCGGGTCGTAATAATCTTGACAAAATTCCCACACGTTGCCCGACATGTCGTAAAGCCTTAATTCGTTATAGGACAGCCCCCTCACGGGGTTTGTGCAGTAAGAGGTTTCCTCATACCATCCCGTGTCCTCCAGGTAGTCTCCACCAGCGAACATGGTAGGTTTGCCATTTTTACCCCCTCGTGCAGCGTACTCCCATTCAGCCTCTGTGGGCAGCCGGAAATTATATTTCGTCTTTTCATTCAATTTTGAGATAAACTCCTGACATTCATCCCAAGAGACATTCTCCACAGGATTGGTGGGACCTTCATTCTCTGAGTGATTATAGCCCATCACAGCCTCCCACAGTTCCTGTGTCACCTCGGTCTCCCCGATGTAATAATGGTCGAGTGTCACATTATGTCGAGGTTTCACATTATCTTTTATACTATCTCCTTGATCTGTAGTTGCCCCCATCGCAAAGGTGCCTCCCTCCACGAAGATCATGTCGACGCTGACCCCACCCCCGACATTGATGGCGAATTTTTCTCCGTTTTCGGGTACTGGTTCATCGGGCAGTACAGGTTTTGCCACAGTGTCAGTGTCGATTACTGCAGGTGTGCTCACAGAATCCGTATTCTCTTCATTTTCCGAATTTGGTTTGAGCAACATTTTTCCGAGGAAGAAGACACAGGCGAAGGTGAGGGCGAAAACCAAGAAATACAGCCATGTGGGTGTTTTTTTTGGTTTATCTTTTTGTGGGACTTTTGGATTATTGGGTCCATTTTTGTAGAGCGCGGTCTTGCCCTCTTCTTCCGCCCTTCTCCCCGGTAGCTCATTGTTTTCTTGATGTTTGTGACTGGATGAGCCCGAACTGCCAGGGGAGTTCTGTTGGTTGGCTTGCCCAAAACCCCTCTTATAATTGGTGCCCTCTTCAGCTCCATATCCCCTTGTCCCATTGTTGAGGAACCGCCTTATCTGTTCGACCGACTGTGGTCGTTTGTCCCTTTTGACAGCCATCATCCATACGACGAGTTGTCTCATCTGCTCGCTCACGGAAGAGGGCAGCGGAATTGAAACCTTCTTGTCAGGAGTGTGGTCTTCGTCGATGACAGAGGGCGCAACCGGCTTGTTGCATTTGAGAAGACAATAGACAGTCGCCCCAAGGCTGTAGAAGTCGGTCCATGGCCCCATTTTCTCCAAATTAGCTTCCATTTGTTCGATGGGAGCGAATCCCGGGGTGTATGCAACAGACGTGGAAGACGTCTCTTTTTTGTCGTTTGACACATATTTGCTTGAACCGAAGTCGATCAGCACAACATTGCCATCATTCTTCATCATGATGTTTCCTGGTTTGATGTCCAGATGGCAGAGTGGCGGTTCCAGACCATGGATGTAGTTCAAGGCATCCAGCATCTGGTTGAGTATTTTCCTCACCTCATTCTCTTCTAGCGGTTTTCCCGTCCGTTTTAGCATGTCGGCCAAGCTCTCACCTTCGATGAAGTCCATCTCGTAATATACGGTTTCGTTCTCCTCAAAAACGTCGTGAACCTGCACGATATGTTGATTGCTCAAACTGGCAATGCGTTGTGCCTCTCTCAAGAAGCGGTTTTTTTGATATTCGAACAGACTGCGGTTGTTGCTAAGGACGTAAACCGTTTTCCCGTCTTCATTTCGGTCGCACTTGTCGTTGATGAACAGTTCCTTGAGCACCACATGCTTTTTCAGTTTCACTTTCTCCGCTTTGTATGTGATGCCGAACCCTCCTTGGCCGAGTACTCCGTGAATGACGAATTCCCCGTTTTTCAACGTGGTTCCAGGTCTCAAAGCATTATTATTACTATTATTTTCTTCCATGGTGTGTTTTTGTATGGATGATGAGACAAATCGTGAAATGGCTAATGATGTTGCAAAATTAAGGAAAAAATGTAAATAAATGAAAAAAACAGCAGTATTTCATCATGTTTTTCGTCGAATCATCCACTTAACCTCCCCAATGGCCATTTGTTGGGCAACTTGAAAAGTTTTAATAGTTTTAAATATTAATAAGTTTTATTTGCATATGTGAAAAAAGGTTCGTATATTTGCCATCAATAAAGGCAGAGAGCAAGAAAAAATAACTTTTTTTAATTATTTGTGATAGATAACATATACTTAATCCATCATTAAAGTAAACTTTTAAAAAATTACAATTATGATGAAGAAATTGATTATGTTGATGGCCCTTTTCGCCATCTCGACGAGTATCCTTGCACAAGAGACCAAGGAAGTGCCGAAGAAATTCAATACCTACAACTACCGTCGTGCCATGGAATGTATAGACGAGTCGGAATACTCCAAGGCCAAGGAATTCCTTGAGACGGAAGTGTCGGAAAACCCCAAGAATGGATACGCATTCAATATGCTTTCGTTGCTCAATCTCATCGATGAAGAGAATGCCGAGGCGCTCGAAGCCGTTAACAAGGCTATTCCGCTCATCCCGAAAAAAGACCCGGAAAAGTTGTCCGAGTGTTACGACATCCGTGCGCATATTTACTTGCAAATGGGTGACAGCCTGAAAGCCCTCGACGACTTGTCGGCAGCACTAAAATACAAGCCCCAAGACAACGACTTGATAGAAACCCGTGGTCAGATTTATTACGAGATGGGAAAATACGACCTATCGGATGCCGAATATCAGAAGTTGATTGAAAAGAACCCAAAAGAGGTGATGGGTTATATGGGAGTCGGCCGTAACGCCAACGAGCAAGAGAAGTGGGATGAAGCCATCAAGATTTTCGACCAAGTAATAGACATCGACGATGAAGACTACAACTTGGAATATAGGTTCCGTGCGAATAGTTACATGGGTTTGAAGAAATGGGACAAGGCCGCTGAAGACATCCTCACCTACATCGAAAAGGAAGGCGATTACTCCTTTGCCCTGACCGCCATAGAAGACCACAAGGAAATGATTCCCATCTTGAAGACGAAGTTTAAACTGAAAGCCATGCAAAACCCGAGCGACGAGAACTGGCCTTACTACCTTGGGCAGTTGGAGAAGGAATCGGGAGACTATAAGTCAGCCATCGAGCATTTTTACAAGTCAGACGAAATCGACGGAACAAAAGGTTCGCTTAGCAGCATCCTCGACTGCTACAACGAGATGGGTGACTATCAGCGCTCACTCGACGTCATCAACGAAGCGTTGGAGGAAGACTCTACGCTGACCGACCTCATCGACACCAAGATCACCGTGCTCGAGAACCTTGGTAGATACGACGAAGCCGTGGAACTGGCAGAAACCCTGTTTGAAGATGGTGATGGCGACTCTTTCAACGTCTCCAACTTCATCACTCGCGGCTTCGCATACTACAAGGCAGGAAACCTGAAAGGCGCACTCGACGACTTCATCATGGCCATAGCCGACTACGATGGATTTGCTCCAGCCTATTTCTACAGGGGCCGCATCTATGAGAAGCTCGGCGACGATACCATGGCCAAGGCTGACTATGCCAAAGTGGTGGAACTGGAAGAGGAAAGCGAGTCATACCAATGCATTCCCTATGCATATCTCTCATTGGGTGAGAAGGAAAAAGCCGTGGAATACATGGATAAAATACTGAAAGAGGAAGAGGACAAAGGCAATCTCTATGACGCCGCCTGCCTCTACTCCCTTATGGGTGAGAAGGAAAAAGCTCTCGACTACCTCGAGAGAAGTTTCCAAAAAGGATGGCGTTCGTTTGTACACATGGATAACGACAGCGACCTCGACAACATCCGCGATACCCAGCGATACAAGGACCTTGTGGCGAAATACAAGGCCATGCTCGAAAAGGAACTCGCAGACAACACCGCAGGCAAGTCTGTCAACACCGGAACAGGCCAGGTTTCCGAGGTGCCCTTCACCAAGGAAGGCGGTGTGTGCAAAGTGAAATGCGACATCAACGGCCTGCCCCTCCACTTCGTCTTCGACACCGGTGCCGCCGACGTCTCCATCTCACAGGTGGAAGCAACATTCATGCTCAAGAACGGATATCTCTCAAGCAACGATTTCGTGGGAAAACAACGATACATCGACGCCAACGGCGATGTTACAGAGGGCACCGTGATCAACATCAAGAAGGTGAATTTCGGTGGCTTGCACCTCACCAACGTCAAAGCCTCGGTGGTGCGCAACCAGAAAGCACCTCTCCTTCTTGGGCAGAGCGTGCTGGGCAAACTTGGAAAAATCGAAATCGACAACACCAAGAAGGTGCTCAGAATCACCCATTGAGCCCCCTTGTCATTGCTCCTATAACATTCCATAAACTCCTATAGCCTCCTATAATAATCACAACAAGATGAAGAAAGTCTATTACACCATCAAGGAGGTAGCAGAGATGTTCTCCGTCAACGAGAGCCTCCTGAGGTTCTGGGAGTCAGAATTTCCACAACTCAAGCCCCAGACGATAGGCAACAAGGTGAGACAATACACTCAGAAGGACATCGACATGGTAGGTGTCATCTACAACCTTGTCAAGGTGAGGGGATTCAAGATTGCAGCCGCCCGTAAGATGCTGAACGAAAACAGGACCGGCGCGGAACAGTCGGAAAAGATTCTCAACACCCTCATCAGCGTAAGAGATGAACTCACCCTATTGAAGAACCAACTGGACAGGCTGTCATAAAAAGTTTCCTGGCATTCTCCATTGAAAGGAATGCCAGGAAACCATTTTTTTTAACCACATAGCATCGTATTCATGCCCATCAACAGAAACACCTTATTAAGATACAAGACCATCGACAGGATGCTTCGAAACGGTCGTAGGGCCACGCTTCAAGAACTCATCGACGCTTGCAACGACGCGCTCTATGAACACAACGGCTATGGCGAGGTGAGTAGAAGAACCGTACAGCACGACATCGAGGAGATGCGCTATTCACGCGAACTGGGTTACTATGCCCCAATCAAGGTTGTTGACAGGAAATACTACAAATACGAAGATTACGACTACAGCATCACCGACGTCCCTCTCTCAGAAACCGACATACGTCAACTCGCCGAGGCCGTGGAACTGCTCAAGCAAATGAGTTCGTTCAAAGGTTTCAGCGATGTGGAGGACGTAGTGAACCGATTGGAAGATCATGTGGCGTCGATGCGCTACAAGGTAGACCCTGTCATTCTGTTGGAGAGCAACGACCGTCTGCGCGGTTTGGAACACATCACTCCTTTGCACGACGCCATCTTGGAGCAGTCGCCTGTCACCATCGTTTACAAGTCATTCCAATGGAACGAGTCTCAGCAATTCATCTTCTCGCCATACATCTTGAAGGAGTTTCGTAACAGATGGTTTGTCTTCGGAAGAAGGCACGACTCACCAGAAGGATTGCTGTTGAACCTTGCCCTCGACCGCATAGAGGACATCTCCGACGCTCCGAAAAAGACAAAATACTTAAAAATCAAGTCTTTTCGCCCTCAGCAATACTTCAAGGACATCATCGGCGTGTCGCGGTTTCCCGATGATGAAGTGGTGCACGTCGTATTCCGGGTGAAAGCCAGCGAAGTGCCTTACGTCATCACCAAGCCGCTCCACCAAAGCCAGAAAGAGGTTGAAAGGCTGGTGGATGGCAGTATGCTGTTCAGCATCGATGTCATCCTGAACTATGAGTTGCAACGCGACATCCTCGGTTATGGTGATGGAATCACTGTCATCGCTCCTGAAGAATTTGCCTACAAAATCCAAGAAAGACTCAGAAACGCCGTCTCCAACTACGAAGATAAGGGGCTAAATAATTAATAATTTATAATTTATAATTTATAATTTACTTAAGTTTCGGAAGTAAAAACACCTTGCAAAACAAGGATTTATCTTGTATGGCTACCGGTTGTGAAGTGAAGCCCGAAGGGCTGGGACGACCACAGGCAGGCGGTGGAGCGAAGCGTAACCCCTGCTTGACGACGATATGAAACCGACAACCCCGAAGGGGTGGCAGAGCAACGATATGAAGTGTATGAAGTTGCCATTCTGCCACCCCTTCGGGGTTGTTGTTCACACCATACTTTTAACAGGGGTTCCGTGCTTCGCACTCCACCACCTGCCTGTACTCTGGCC
>JAFWSS010000104.1 GCA_017524385.1 Prevotella sp. | reverse complement strand
GCGCTCGCATCGGCGCACCTCGTCGAGATAGGGTGTGGAAGCCACGATGGTGATGCCACGGTCTTTGAGCGAGGCAAGCATCTCCCAAAACTCCTTCCGGCTCACGGGGTCGACGCCCGTTGTAGGTTCATCGAGGAACAGCACGCTTGGTGCATGGACCAGTGCGCAGGAGAGTGCCAATTTCTGCTTCATCCCACCAGAGAGCGCACCCGCCCGACGGTCCTTGAAACGTTCTATCTGGGAATAGATGGCCTTGATGCTGTCGTAACCTGCTTCGACGGTGGTGTCGAAGAGCGTGGCGAAGAAGTTCAAGTTCTCCTCCACTGTCAAGTCCTGATAGAGGGAGAACTTTCCAGGCATGTAACCCACACGACGGCGTATCTCCTTCATTTGCTTCACCACATCGAAACCGTCCACCGTGGCACTGCCCGACTGTGGCTGAAGCAGTGAGCAGAGGATGCGATACATCGAAGTCTTGCCTGCTCCATCGGGACCTATCAGTCCGAAGACCTCGCCATTGCCGACAGAGAACGACACATTGTCGAGTGCCTTCACCTTGCCGTATGACTTGCTGATGTTTTTTACTTCTATGGCATCCATTTTTGTCATTTTCAAGCAATAGATACTATAGTAACTATAGAAACTATAGAAACTATAGAGACCATATCAATCTTCAATTTTCAATTTTCAATCTCCCATACATCCCTATCTTTACGAAACCGTCGTTCTTGACGGCCACCTTCACGGCATACACCAAGTCGGCACGCTCGTCATCGGTGAGGATGGTCTTGGGTGTGAATTCCGAACGAGAGGATATCCATGAGATGGTGCCCGCGTATTCTTTCATCTGCCCGTCGCCATAGTCGGCGAACACCTTCACTTGCTGCCCCACCTTGATGTTCTGCAACTGCGCCGAGGTGACATAGGCACGCAAGAACATGTTTTGAGTGTCGGCCATCTTGAAAAGAGGCTTTCCCGTGGTGACAAACTCTCCCCGCTCCACATATTTCTCCAACACGGTGCCGGTGAGCGGAGCGACAACCTCGGTGTTGGCTATCTGGTCGTCAATCTGGCGTATCTGCGCCTCTAGTCCGGCAGCTTGGGCGTCGATGCCGTCCATCTGGGCGTCGATGCCGGTGCTTTGGTCTTTCAGACTGGCGTTGTTGCTGCGTATCTGGTCGCTGGTGGCCTCCAACTGCTTCTCGAGCACCTTGATTTGGTAATTGATGTCGTCGAGTTGCTTGCGTGGCACGGCACCGTCTTTCACCAATTCGGAGAAACGTTGACGCTCGCGCTCTGCATTGGCTATCTGTTGCTTGATGGACGACAACTGTTTCTCCAAGTCGAGTTGGCGACTGTCGTTGGAGTTTTTCGACGAAGCCAATTGTCGCTTGTTGGCACTCAATTGGCCGCGGGTGGTTTCGAGTTGCTCCTTTTTCAGCTTCAACTGGAAGGCGTCTATCCGCCCCACCACACTGCCGTTCTCCACTTGTCCTCCCTCGACGACATCGAAGAGTTGCAACTCTCCCGATGACTTGGCCGAAACGGTGACCTCGGTGGCCTCGAACGTGCCGGTGGCGTCATATTCCTTCTCCTTCTTCCCGCAAGCTGTCACGACAAGCACCATGCTCGCCAGAAAGAACAGCTGCGCTTTATCATTCACTCTTTTCATAAAGGTATTTGTTTTCATATTGTTGGCTAATTGTTGGTGGTGAACTTGTTGTCGTAAATCTGCTTGAGCATCCCTATCTCGTGGATGGACTGCTGCACCCTGGCGGCATTCTCATTGCTGATTTCACGCACCAGGTCGTTCACGTCGATGATGCCGTGGGAGAGTTTCGACTCTGCAGCCTTCCTCACAGCCGACCTCAGCGAGATGATTTCCTCATCCTCAGCCATCAGTTTCTTGTAACGGGCGATGTCCTCGTTCTGTTGGATTTGTTCCAAGCGGTTGTTGAAAAGGAAGATGTCGCGACCATTCTCCACCTGGTCTCGCAGGAGCTGTATCTTCGCTTTGTCGTTCTTCCGCGTGTAAAGGGCACCGATGTTCCAGGTGACACGGGCGCCAATCATCCCGTTGAGCGACCATTCGTGCCTCATCATATCCTCGAACATATTGTATCCGGGGTAGCCGTAGGAACCTTGGGCGAAAAGGCCCACTTTGGGTTTCAAGGCGGCGTCGAGGGCTTTCTCCTGAGCGTCGGCCAACCGCAACTGCGAATCGAAGAGACGCAATTCAGGACGATTGTTCGACACGCCGACCTCCGTTGCCTCAGGCTTGCGCACCTCTTTCACCTCGATGCCACAGAAGGTGGCGAGCATGGTCTGCAGCATATGTTTCTGCGACTCCAGGTTGGTGGCTTGCTGCACCACATTGAGTCGCTCCGCCTTCACGTTGTTCAGGTCGCTCTCGGCGGCGATGCCGTTTCTCACCATGGACTCCAGCTTCTTCTCATTGCCTGCCAACACGGTCTGCAGGTCTTTGTTCAGTTGTATCTGGTCCTCCACCAACAACAGGGCGAAATACATCTCGTTGACGCGTTTCCTTACCTGGAACAAATCCACCTCGGCCTGTGTGGTCTGAACCACCCCCTGCTCACGGGCCACCGCCTTCTGGCTGTTGATCATGCCGCCATCATATACCGTCTGCTGCACATCGACACCCACACGATACTGGTCTTTCCTCAATCCTTTCATCCTAATGCCCATCTGCTGCATCATAGGTGTCATTGCATCGGGCCAGGAAGCCACATCGCTCTGCAAGGTGGCTTGTGCCGAAGCAGAGACTTGTGGCAGCCATCCTTTCCCTATGTTTTCCACCGTCAAGGCGGTGGTCTTCTCTATGAGGTCATATTGCTTGATAAGAGGATAATTCTGCTCTGCCGCCTTTTGACACTCCTCCAGCGTCTGCGCATGTGCCACCAGCGTGGCGACCATCAAGGCCAAAGTCAGGATGATTTTGTTCATATCATATCGGTTTTGTCTTTTCACGATGTAAAATTAGAACTTTTTTCCGAAAGAACTATTGCAGAATCCACTGAAAAAATGTTGAAATTGTATGATTTGTCTGTTTTTCTTATATTTGTTTGCGTAAAAAACACTAAATTTGCAATCTAATCATACAAATCAAAAACTTCATGGCCAAGAAAGAAAGCCTGGAATACTTTTCCGTTGCCACTACCAACCTGAATGACGTTGCCGGCGACCAAAGCCACATCTTCAACAATGAATATTTCAGCATGGTCATCAACGGAGGCCCCATGAAGGGGAAATTCCTGCGGCCGAAGCAGATCTACAACGTGATGGAAGGGCGCATTCTCTTGATGTTGGAGGGGGAGGCCGACATCAGTTTGAACCTTGAGGACTACCATATCAAAAAAGGCACCGTGGCGGTGACACCACCCGACACCATCCTGGAACTGAAACACTGTAGCGAGGACGCAGACGTGATAGGAATCGTATTCAAGGAAGACATCCATGTAGGCGAGACCGTCATCATCAACACTGATGCCACGCAGTGGAAAGAACTGCTGCGCATGGCATATCTGCTATGGGACGTTGCACATCATTCGCCCTTCCGCCTGGAAACGGTACGCAGCCTGCTCACGGCATTAGCCTGCAACATCGTCTCCATCAAGAATGAGATGAACACCTCTGATGGAATTCCCATCCCATCACGTCAGCAGCAACTATTCCAAAGTTTCAAGACATTGGTCAATCAACATTGCGAACACGAGCGAAGCATCCCCTTTTATGCCGACCTGTTGCACATCACTCCCCACCATCTCTCGACCGTCATCAAGCAAGCCAGTGGACAGAGTGTGATGTACTGGGTCAACCGCGCCGTCATCCTTCGAGCAAAAGTTCTCTTGAAAACCAACAGCATGATGACATACGAAGTGGCTGAGCACCTCAATTTCATCAGTTCTTCCGCTTTCAACAATTACTTCAAGCGCGAGACGGGAATGACGCCCAAGGAGTTTCAAAACAAAGAATAACCATCCCAAGATTTTCACACATAAAAAAGCACAACCATGAAGAAATCGTTGCTAAGAGCCATCATGCTCGTCATAGTCCTATCGACCTCCACACCGGCATCCCATGCCCAGCAAGTCACATGGCCGGAAGTCACCCGCGAAGCGAAAGCCGGCAGCCGCTGGTGGTGGATGGGGTCGGCTGTTGACGAAGAAAACCTCCGTTGGAACATGGCGCAATATGCCGCCGCAGGATTCGGCACCCTGGAAATCACTCCCATCTACGGGGTGAACGGCAACGCCTCACGCAACATCCCGTTCCTCAGCGACCGATGGTTGGACATTCTACGATACACGCAACAGTTGGTCAGGAATACGACATCGACATCGACATGACCACCGGCACGGGGTGGCCCTTCGGCGGCCCGCAGGTGAAAGCCGAGGAGAGCGCAAGCAAACTGGTGACAGAGACGATGGATGTCGTGGGCGATGGCCATTCCACCGCCACGATGGCCATCAACCCCTCCAATGGTTTGCTGCAAAAGGTGATGGCCTTCCCACAGACCGGCAACGACAACCCCGTCGCCGACCTCACCCCATTTGTGGAAAATGGGAAGATGAACTGGGTGGCCCCGGAGGGCAAATGGCAGGTCATCGCCATTTACAACCAATATCGAGTGATGCAGGTGAAACGCCCCTCTCCCGGCAGCGAAGGCTATGTGGTGGACCATTTCGACTCCACTGCCGTAGCCCACTACCTCGACCATTTCGACAACCGCTTCGCCGCCGTCCCTACCGCCCCCTGGCCCCACTCCTTCTTCAACGACTCCTACGAAATCACCCAGGCCGACTGGACGCCGAGGATGTTCGAGGAGTTTGAGCGCCGCCGCGGCTACAAGTTGGAGGAACATATGGACCAATTGCTCAAGCGCGACCCACAGGTCTATGCAGACTACCGCCAGACCCTATCCGACCTGCTGCGCGACAACTTCACCCGACAGTGGACGATGTGGGCACACAGCCATGGAGCCACCACACGCAGCCAGGCTCACGGCTCACCCGGCAACCTCATCGACCTCTATGCTGAAGCCGACATCCCGGAGGCAGAGAACTTCTACCGGAACGATTTCGGCATCAAGGGCTTGCGCAAAGACCCCGGTTTTTCCATGAAGGCACTCAGCACCAAGGCGACACTGAAATACGCCTCCAGCGCGGCACATATCACCGGGAAGCCACTCACCTCAAGCGAGTCGATGACCTGGCTGACTGAGCATTTCCGCACCTCGCTGTCACAAATCAAGCCCGAACTCGACCTGCTCTTCGCCTCAGGCATCAACCATGTCCTCTTCCACGGCACCACCTATTCGCCACAAGACGCGCCATGGCCCGGGTGGAAATTCTACGCCGCCATAGACATGAGCCCCACCAACAGCATCTGGCGCGACGCGCCATCCCTCATGCAATACATCGCACGGACACAGAGTTTCCTGCAAATGGGCTACCCCGACAACGACATCCTTGTCTATGCACCTTTCGCAAATGCCATGCACAAGACAACAGGTTCGTTCCAAAACCGACTCCTGCTCTTCGACATCAACACGATGGGCACGAAGATGGCTGAACTGGAACAATGTGTCAACAACCTCGAGGCTGTCGGCTACGACTGCGACTACACCAGCGAACGGCAACTCATGCTGACCACCTGCACCAACGGTCGCCTCGTAACGGGTGGAGGCACCTCCTACTCCACCCTTGTCATCCCGGTCAGTGACCACCTGCCCGACAGCGTCAAGACACATCTCGACCAACTGGCTGCCGAGGGTGCCAGCATCGTCTACGGACGCGATGCAACGACACTGCAAACCATCGAGGCACAACCCGAGGCACTGCGCACCCAATACGGCCTGAGCGTCTTACGCAGAAAGAACGACAACGGGCATCATTACTTCATCGCCAACCTCACCAACACCGACATAGAGGGTTTCGCACCTCTCGCTGTCGATTTCAACAGCGCCATCTTCTTCAACCCCATGGATGGCAGCATCACCGACGCCCTCGTCAATGAAGAAGGAATGGTGTGGGTGAACCTCAAGTCGGGTGAGTCTGTCATACTGCGCACCTACGACACCGCAGCCACCTCAGGAAAGACCGCCAAGGCGACACAACAGCAAGGAAGGATAACCATCGGCGGGGAATGGACGCTCTCCTTCACCGATGACAGCCACCCTGCCATCGCCGACACTCACCGCCTTGACGGACCGAGGCCCTGGCAAGACATAGACAACCAGACCGCCCGGCTGATGGGCACCGGCATCTACGAAACCACCTTCCACGTCACGGCAAGACAGTTGCAAACAGCCCCGGAAGGCTTCCTCCTCGACCTGGGCGACGTGCGTGAGAGTGCACGCGTGTGGCTCAACGGTGAATACATAGGTTGCGCTTGGGCGGTGCCCTATACATTGAATTTGGGCGACAAGGTGCGAGAGGGGGCCAACACACTGAGAATAGAGGTCACCAACCTCCCCGCCAACCGCATCAGCCAGATGGACCGAGACGGCGTGGCATGGCGCATCTTCGAGGACATCAATTTCTCCAACATCAGCACAGCAAGTTATGCCGAGTGGGAACCTGTGCCATCGGGACTCAATTCCAATGTTGCCCTTATACCATTGGCTGATGCCCAAAAGGGTATCACCGCACAGTTGGAGGGAATGAAAACCGACGAGAACGGACATTTCCACATGGTTTTCACAGTGGAAGCCAACGACCACCAACCCATCGCCGACATCACTCTCACAGACCAAGCAGGGAACACCTTCGACAAGTATGAAAAAACCAAGGATGACAACGGCACCTTCCATATCGTCGTGAAAGGTGCGGCGGGGGATGACATCGTGGTGCAAGCCTCCAACGACAAGGGGGAGGATGCCTATGCCTACATCCCTGCCTTCGGTCCTTTCGACCGCACCATCAACATCGACTTCACCACGGAGGAAGCGCCAGCAGGAGGATGGTTGCAACTGCCATCCACAAGTGAAATCAAGGGGTTCAGCGAGACAGGCAAGCAAACCTGGTATCGTGCCAACGAAAACGGTAAAACCGTCAATACGCTTTACGAAGGACTCACCTTCAACTGCGAGAAGTCAACCTATTATTTCTTCTTCCCGGGATATGGAATGAACTGCCCCAACGACTTTACGGTAAGTGTCGATAGCGTGAGGCGCGGCACTTTGTGCCAACTCTCCTACCTCGTGGGCGACGGCACAACAGCCTACAACGCTGCAGACTCCATACTCTATTTCAAATGGTGCGATGACAGTAGCGATGCACTCATCTTGGACATGCCATCGAGCGCCCGCTACCACATCTACCGCTCTCTATGCGTCTATCAACCAGTCAACGACCTGTCGGGCATCACCACCCTCCGCACCTTTGACGAAAGCGACAACACCTATTACAACCTCCAAGGCGTGCGGGTGGCACGTCCCTCGAAGGGTGTCTATATCAAAAACCGGAAAAAGGTGGTGGTGAAATGACTTATTCGGAGGGTTTCTCCTCCCCGTAGATGCGGTCGAAGATGGGGCGCATCTGGTCGGGATGGGAAATGTATTCACGCAACTGATTGAGTTTGCGCTCATTGTCAGAACCAGGCAACCACAACTTGATATAGCCGTGGATGGAGTATTTGTTGTCCATATGTTCCATGAAACGGCGCCACTGCTCCTCCTTGTCCTTCTCTGGATAATGGCTGAGACCAAACTGTATGGTGCGGCGGATGACCAATTCAGGGTCCATGTCACGGTCGGCCTCTGCCACAATCTTCCCATAAAGGCTCCTCGGCGCATGGGAGGCGGAAGCACGGTGGTCCTCCACCGCCTCACGCATCACCTTGAGTTGCGATTCGGAGAACCAGCGCAGCAAGCGGCGGTCGGCTGCCAGGATCTTGCCGCTCGTGATGTGGTGGATGGCTCGCGGCCCTTCCATACCCAGGTCGTGATAGGCAGCGATGGCATACGACATGTTTACATCGGCACCGAACGTACGTGCCAATGTCACCGACCGGCGTATCACCTGCACGGCGTGAGAGAGGTTGTGCGCCTTGTCAAACTCATTGTACCGGGGAAGTATCTTCTGCTCGACAAACTCCATCAAGTCGAGGCTTACATTGTTGTCTATCATAGTATGTTTTCCGACTGTTTGTTCATGTTGCGAAGGTAATGATTTTTCACATCATCACCAAATTTTTGGGACAACTTTTACAAAAACTTGGCAAGAGTAGGGAATGTTCAAAATAAACGGGGAATTATTTTGCTGGTCAATCAAAAAGGCTTATCTTTGCTACCAAAAGAAAGTCACACGACCATGGGAACTTACATCAACGTCGGGGATGAAGGATTTCGAAGAACCCGCAACAGTGAATACGTTGACAAGTCTGGGCTGATAGCCGTTGTCAACAAAACACTCTTCACCGAACAATGTTTCAGCTGCGTCACCCGCTGCCGTCGTTTCGGCAAGTCGATGGCAGCGAAGATGCTGTGCGCCTATTACGATCATTCCGTCGATTCGCGCTCGTTGTTTGCCGACCTGCAAATCGCCAATGACCCGTCATTTGACAAGCACCTCAACAAATATCCTGTCATCAGTCTTGACATGACTTATTTTGTCACACGTTATCATGATGAAGATATCGTAGGCAAAATAGATAAGGCTGTGAGAGAGGACGTGATGAAAGCCTACCCACAAGTGGAGCCACAGGATGACGATGACCTGATGGACAGCCTCAGTCGCATCGCGCAGGAAACTGGCGAGCGCTTCGTCTTCATCATTGACGAATGGGATGCCATTTGCCGTGAGTTCAAACCTGGCACCTCAGCTATGGATCGCTATGTGAGTTGGCTCAGGCGGATGTTTAAAAGCCTGAATGCAATGAATGTCTTCGCCGGTGTCTATTTGACAGGTATCTTGCCAATAAAAAAATATAAGACAGAGTCTGCTTTAAACAACTTTATTGAATATTCCATGGTGGAACCAGTCAATATGGCTCAGTTCTTCGGTTTTACAAAAGACGAGGTGAAAACGTTGGCTGATAAACACGGAATGGATTTCGATGAATTGGTGAAGTGGTACGATGGCTATCAGATTGGAGATGTACCGTCCATATTCAACCCCAACTCTGTTATGCAGGCTATCAGGAGCCGACGCTGCCGCAGCTACTGGGCAACAACTGGGGCGTTTGATGCAGTGGCGAATTACATCCATATGAACTTCGAAGGGTTGAAAGACGATATCATCCGTATGGTGGCCGGAGAGCGTAGCCCTGTCGATCCTACAGGATTCCAGAATGACATGTCGATAATTCATAGCCGTGATGACGTGATGACGGTTCTCATACACTTGGGATATCTGTCGTACGACTGGCGTGAAGATGAATGCTACATACCCAATCGCGAGGTGGCGGGTGAGATGGTAAATGCAGTGAAAACAACCAATTGGATGCCAGTCATCAATGCTTTGAACCAATCGAAACAACTTCTCCGCTCCACCCTCGAGGGTGATAGCGAGGCCGTGGCGCGTGGCGTGGATGCCGCACACGACGAGCATACGAGCATCCTTTCTTACAACAACGAGAACTCTCTGGCATGCGTTCTCTCCATCGCCTACTATTATGCCCGCAACAATTATGTCATCTATCGTGAATTGGCTTCAGGCAAGGGTTTTGCCGATTTGGTGCTCATCCCACGCAAGAACGTCGATTCCCCCGCCATCGTTCTGGAATTGAAATACAACAAGGATGCCGACTCCGCCATCGACCAGATTCTCCGCAAGCAGTACCCGGCAAAAGTGGCGCAACACACCGACAACCTCCTCCTTGTGGGCATCAACTACGACAAGGAGACAAAGACCCATTCCTGCTCCATCATGCACGGATGACTCCAAATACAACGAAGACGGGGATGCACTTCATAGTGTACATCCCCGTCTTCGTTTGTAAATGTTTCAGCCTTGTCTATAATCTGTGATGAATACTAACCATCGACAAACATCATCAAAAAGATAAAGCAAATCAAAAGCCGTTTCAGTTTTTTTGATTACTTTTGCATCCACATAAGTAAAACAACTCAACTTTCACAAGTAAGGAAAGTAAGGAACAGAAGGGTTAACATTATAATAGATTGTGCAGAAAACCATCAAAAATAGTGACGAAGTGGACATACGTCCCTTTAACTCCCCTTTAACTACAGAAAGTTGAGCGGATGCGAAATTGGAGTAAAACAATCATCACAATCCATCATACACTATGATTTACAACGAATTAGGAAAAACCGGCCTTCGGCTGTCGAACCTCAGTTTCGGAGCCTCCTCTCTCGGCGGCGTCTTCCACGGCATCAGAGAGGAAGAGGGTATCCGCGCCGTCTTCACGGCCATCGACAACGGCATCAACTTCATCGACGTCTCACCCTATTATGGACACCTGAAAGCGGAAATGGTATTGGGAAAGGCCCTCAAGGACATCCCAAGAGACAAATACTTCCTCTCCACCAAGGTGGGACGCTATGGCAAGGACGGTGTCAATTTCTGGGACTACTCCGCCAAACGCGCCACAGAGAGCGTCTATGAGAGCATGCAACGCCTGAACATCGACTACATCGACCTCATCAACGTGCATGACATTGAGTTCGCCGATTTGAACCAGGTGGTGAATGAAACCCTCCCAGCCTTGGTGGAACTGCGCAAGAAAGGCGTGGTGGGCCATGTGGGCATCACCGACCTCCAACCGGAAAACATCAAATGGGTGATCGAGCACTGCGAAGAGGGCACCGTGGAGAGCGTGCTCTGCTTCTGCCACTACTGCCTCAACGACGACATGCTGCTCGACTACCTTGACTTCTTCGAGGAGCGCGGCATCGGAGTCATCAACGCCTCGCCACTCTCCATGGGTCTCCTCTCCATGAGAGGCGCACCCGATTGGCATCCAGCACCCGAGTTGCTGCGAGAGGCCTGCCGCAAGGCCGCCCTCTACTGCGACGCACAAGGCTACCCCATCGAGCAACTCGCCATGCAGTTCTCCACCCAACTCAACCCGCGCATCACAACGACACTCTTCAGCAGCGCCAACCCTGACAATGTCCTGCGCAACATCGACTATGTCTCGCAACCCGCCGACCAACAACTGGTGGAAAAAGTGAAGGAAATCATCGGCGACCAACAAAGAGTGAGGTGGAAGAACAGTTGACCTTAAAAGACCTCAAGCTTCCAAAGGACTCCAAAAAAAGCAAAAAGAAATGAAAGCAATCAAGATACCAGCCGAAAGGCAGATGCAGGTGGTGGACATCGACCTACCTGTGATGGGAGCCGGCGACGTGCTCCTCAAAGTGAACTATGTAGGTTTTTGCGGGTCAGACCTCAACACCTTCCTGGGAAGAAACCCGATGGTGCACATGCCCGTCATCCCAGGGCACGAGGTGGGTGCCGTGGTGGAAGCCGTGGGTGCCGGCGTGCCAGAGGAAATCAAGCCAGGCATGAACGTCACCGTCAACCCCTATACCAATTGCGGGAAATGCGCCTCCTGCCGCAACAGGCGCGTCAACGCCTGCCAGCACAACGAGACCCTCGGCGTGCAGCGTGACGGCGCGATGTGCGAATATGTGGCACTGCCCTGGGAGAAGGTCATCCCCGCCGGACAACTCTCACCGCGCACCTGCGCCCTCATCGAACCCATGAGCGTAGGCTTCCACGCCGTCTCCCGCGCCGAAGTCACCGACATCGACATCGTTCTTGTCATCGGTTGCGGCATGGTGGGCATGGGAGCCGTAGTGAGAAGTGCGCTGCGCGGAGCCACCGTGGTGGCCGCCGACATCGACGACGAGAAACTCGTCCTCGCCCATCAAATGGGTGCCACCTACACCATCAACACCCGCACCGAGGACACTCACGAGAAATTGGCAGAAATCACGTCGGGCTTTGGTCCCGA
This sequence comes from Prevotella sp., assembly GCA_017524385.1. Classification (GTDB taxonomy): domain Bacteria; phylum Bacteroidota; class Bacteroidia; order Bacteroidales; family Bacteroidaceae; genus Prevotella. The sequence goes on along the minus strand of JAFWSS010000104.1, from coordinate 10,945 downwards.
TGTCGTCATCGAAGCCGTGGGAAGCACACCCACCTACCAGATGGCCGTCAACGAGGTGGCTTTCACCGGGCGCACCGTCTGCATTGGCTACGCCAAGACCGAGGTGTCGTTCCAAACCAAGTTCTTCGTGCAAAAAGAACTTGACATAAGAGGGTCGCGCAACGCACTGCCCTCCGACTTCCGTGCCGTCATCCACTACCTCGAAAGAGGCAACTGCCCCGTCGACTGCCTCATCTCAAAGGTGGTGAAGCCCGAAGAAGCCTGCGACGCCATGAACCAATGGGCGGAACAGCCGGGCAAGGTCTTCCGCATACTCGTAGACATGCAATGACAGGACTGCCGGCACAACGACAGTGAACAAGCTTTAAAAACCTACTTACACGACAGGACCGATGCTCAAATTGAGCATCGGTCCTGCTTGGTATTCTTCAGAGGTCCTTAAGGTCTTTAAGGTCGCCTCTACAAAGCCCCTTTATTCCTCTGGCTTTTCAGCTTTTGGTGCAGCTTCAGCCTTCTTGCGGCGGGTGGCAGGTTTCTTGGCGGGAGCAGCCTCCTTGGCTTTCTCCAACTTAGCCTTGAGCTTGTCTTCCTCTTTCTGCATCTTGTCGATCTTCGCCTGCAGGCGTGTGATTTCCCTGGCCTTCTTCTCCAGTTCGTCACCCTGGTTGCGGATGGTGTTGAGCACTGCTTCCAGTTCTTCGTTCTCTACGGAGAGCGGATAGACGTTGTTGACACGGGTGATGAAGTCGCCCAGGATGTTCATATAGTTGGTGAAGGCATCGAAAGGCGTAGTGTATATGCCACGGTCAAGACCCACGTTGGAGGGTTTGGTGGTCATGAAGCGGAAATTGTTGGATGCCTGCAGATAGTCCCAGTCCTGGTTGATGCGCGGGTCATCGATGATGTGGAGCCTGTCGGCGATGCTGTAGAGCTTTTGGAATGCCTCACGCTGCATAGCGTTTCCGAGCCAGCAGCTGACGTCGCGCTCCTCATCGACCCAAGAGAGGGTGTCGGGCACGTCGAGGCTGCCCACGCTCTTCATCTTCATGCAGATTTCGGTGGGGGTGGAGAAGGTGATGCCTCTCTGCTTGGCGCAAGCAGGCAATGCCTTGAGGAACTCGAGGATGTTGCTCGACAGGGGTTGTGCGATGCCGAGAGCCGACAGTTCCATGAAGATGTTGATGACCTGCTCCTCCTCGGGGAAGTTGGCAATGCGGTCGATGTAGTTGTCGGCGAAGAGCGGGTAGCCCTCCCATTCGCTGTTGTTGAACCGCAGGGAGACGTCGTCGCTGAGGGTGACATCGCGCAGAAGCAGTTTGAGGTCGGGTGCCACGGCGCAATTGTAGACATAGTGTGGTGACTTCCATCCCAGCACATGCTTGGCACCCTCGGTGAGCATGCCCTTGAATCCCATGGCGGCAGCCTGTCCGCCAATGTCGTCGCTATAGATGAGGGAGGAGTTGCGCAGCACTTTCGGTTCTTGTCCGAAATACTCCTTCATCTTGACCATCTGCTTTTTCACGTCGCGAGCGAAGGAGGCCTCGTTGGCCAATGCGGAGAGTCCATGTGAGTAGGGTTCTGCGAGGAATTCCACACAACCTGTCTTGGCAAGCTCCTGCAGTTTCTCCAACACCTGCGGGGCATGCATCTCCAGTTGCTCGATGCCTGTTCCGGAAAGCGAGAAGGCAACCTTGAAATAGTCGCCGTGCTGGTTGATCATCTCTTGGATGGCATCCAGGGCGGGGATGTATGAACGGTTGGCGATGTCGGTGATGGAACGCTCGTTCTCATAATCGTCGTAATAGTAATGGTCGGTGCCGATGTCGAAGAACCGATATCTTTTGAGATGTATGATTTGGTGAATCTCAAAATACATGCATATTGTTTTCATTTTGATCGATTTTTTTGGTTACTTGTTGAGTGTGCGGATGTAAAGTTCCTTGATCCAGCGTCCCACCTTTTCCCAGGTGATCTGGTCGACTTCTTTCTTTCCCTCATCCTGCAGGTAGTGGAAAAGACTGTCGTTGTGGCAGATGGAATAGATGGCGTCGGCCAGGGCATGGATGTCCCAGTAGTCAACCTTGATGCAGTTGTTCAGGATTTCAGCGCAGCCGCTCTGCCATGAGATGATGGATGGCGTGCCGCATTGCATGGCCTCCAGGGGCGAGATGCCAAAGGGCTCGCTCACAGAGGGCATGACATAGACGTCGGAGGCCTTGAGGCACTCATACACTTGCTTTCCCCTCATGAATCCCGGGAAGTGGAACCTGTCTGCTATGCCTCTCTCTGCGGCAAGTTGTATCATGGCATCCATCATGTCGCCGGAGCCAGCCATGCAGAATCTCACATTCCTTGTGCGGTGAAGCACCATGGTGGCAGCCTCGACGAAATACTCAGGTCCCTTCTGCATGGTGATGCGCCCGAGGAAGGTGACGACCTTCTCCTTGCCTGTGTGGTCGGGACGTGGGATGTCTTGCAACTCCTGAGGGAGAGGATAGACTGCGTTGTGCACAGTGAACACCTTCTTGGGGTCTTGGTAGTAGTGGTTGATGACGGTCCTTCGGGTGAGGTCGGAAACGCACATGATGCAGTCGGCGTTGTCCATGCCGTCTTTCTCAATGGAATAAACGGTGGGATTCACCTTGCCACGGCTTCGGTCGAAGTCGGTGGCATGGACGTGGATGCAAAGAGGCTTGCCACTGACCTTCTTGGCATGTATCCCGGCGGGATAGGTGAGCCAGTCGTGGGCATGTATGATGTCGAAATCCTCGGTCCTTGCCACCACCCCGGCAATGACGGAGTAGTTGTTGATTTCCTCGTGCAGGTTGGTGGGATACCCCCCTGCAAACTCCATGCATCCGAGGTCGTTGACATGCATGTAATTGAAGTCGGAATAGATGTGTTCCCGCAACTTGTAGTAATATTCCGGCGACATGATGTTGCCGATGCGTCCCTTCACATAGTCGTAGTCCACGTCACGGTAGGCGATGGGGACGGCGCACATGCCGACAATCTTGCATGCCGAAGTGTCCTCGTCTCCAAAAGGTTTGGGCAGGCACAAGGTGATGTCGATGTCGCCTTGAGCATGCAGGCCTTCAGAAATTCCATAATTGGCGGTTGCCAGTCCACCAAACACATGAGGAGGATACTCCCAACCAAACATTAAAACTTTCATATTGCGTGTCCTCCTTATTTATTATATTTATAAGATTCGAGCATGTTGAGCGAGCGCAGGATCTCCGCGACGTTCATTGCAAACGACATGGCTCCTCTACCGAGGAATGGCGGGTTGCCGTCGAAGAGTTCGCTGATGGTGCCGAGGCAGTGATAGTTCATCTCATCCTCGTAGCCCACCATCTGCCTTTCGATGAAACTGAGTCGCGTTCTCTTGTAGAGTTTGAGACATGCCTCCATATAGAATCCTCCAAGCCAAGGCCATGCGGTGCCTTGGTGGTAGGCATAGTCGCGCTGCGTCTGCGGTCCCACGTACATGGGGTTGTAACCGCCGCTCTTGGGCGACAGCGACCTTAATCCCTTGGGGGTGAGCAGTTCCCTGGTGCACACGTCAAGGACGCTCTTCTTCTGCTCTTGCGAAAGCGGTGAGTAGTCGAAGGCTACAGCAAAAATCATATTGGGCCTGACGCTCCAGTCCATCATGTTGCCATCGACATAGTCGTAGAGATAGCCATATTCGTTGAGGAAGGTGTCGACAAATGATTGCTTGCATTTCTCTGCCCTTGCCATAAGGTCTTTGGCCAACTCGTCCTCTCCGTTTTCGGCAGCGAGTGATGCGACGAAGCGTAGGGCGTTGTACCATAGTGCGTTGAACTCCACGATGAAGCCTGTGCGCGGAACGACTGGCCGGCCGTTGGCAGTGGAGTTCATCCATGTCGCAGCCTTGTCGCGGCCCTCGGTGCGAAGCATGCCGTTTTCCTCGAGCCAGAGGTTGGGATGGCCGCCGTCGATGATGTATGCTAAGATGTCTTTGACCAATTTGCCATACATCTTCCAGCATTTCACCCTTCCGCATTCCTTGGCATACTGCTGCACGGCCCACACGGCCCACAGTGGAACGTCGGGCTGCTCCATCTCATAGATCTGGCCCTTGATGGGCTTGTCTTCCATAAACGCCCTGAGTTCGCGCTCGGCGGTATGCATTACGAATTCGAAATAGTCTTGCTCCTCGATGGCAAGTGTGAGGCCTGGAAGCGAGATGAAGGTGTCGCGTGCGCGGCACTTGAACCAAGGATATCCAGCGAGGAGATAGCGGTCGTCGTTGGGCATCCTCTTGTGGAACTGGTGTGCGGCATTGACCAGGCAATGGAAGAAGTTGTCGCGCGGGTTGCGCTCAGCCACCTCATTGTCGAAGAGTTTCTTCAGAGTGTTGGAACGGATTTTCGAGGTGGAGGCGGCGAAGACGATGCTCTCGCCCTTCTTGATCTTCATCTCGAAATAGCCCGGCACGTAGAGGTCCTCGTTGGAAGCGTAGCCTCTCTCCTGCTCCTTGGGGTATTCGATGCCTCGATACCAGTCGGGCTGGAAGATGAACTCGTTTTTCTTGCTGAACTGCATGAAGAGGTCGGGGTAGCCGGCATACATGCAGGTCTTGATGCCGTTGTCCACAGGGGTGTAGTCACGGCTGGCAGTGTAGTTCTCGTGAGTGAACGCCCTCACGCTCCTGAAGGCCAGGAACGGCTGGAAGCGCAGAATGGTTTCAGAGTGTGCATCGTCGAGGGTGTAGCGGATGAGAATCCTGTCCTCGTAGTGCTGGAACACCACCTCCTTCTTGAGGATGACACCTCCTACACGGTAAATGGTGGTGGGCACTTTGTCGCAGTCGAACTGACGGATGTACTTGTGGCCCTTCGGGCTGTAGTTGTTGCCCTGGTACTTGTGGAGTCCCAGGTTGAACTCCGCTCCATGCTGCACGACAGTGACATCGAGAGAGGAGAGCAGCACGTGGTTTTCATCATCCAACTCAGGGATGGGAACCACGAGCAAGCCATGATACTTTCTCGTGTTGCAATCGACGATGGTGGAGCATGAGTAAGCCCCGGAACGGTTGGTTCTCAACAATTCTCGAGGGAGAGACTCCTGCAAGTTGGTCATCAGCGCCTTTTCTAATCGTAGATAACTCATAGTTGCTGTATTAAGGTTTTAAAAAACGTATCAGATTTACATTACATACTCAACACGAACACGTAAAAAACGCGTACGCCGTGAATTTTCCTCAAAGGTAATGATTTTTGCCAACTATTCAAAATTATTAAAACAAATTTTGCCAAAAACAAGCTTTTTTATGTTGTAGAAAGCATTTTTTAGCAAAATAGGGCGTTTGTTGGAGGAAAAATGCTATTTTTGCACCATTCACAAATACACCACATTTTCCAATGGGAGCATCTCCATCCTTGACAAATCTCTCAGCCATTTCCGATGCCATCTGCGACGTATGGCCTTCGCTGACATCTCAGGAGCGTCAGGAATTGACGAGCCATCTGTCGGTCGTACGCTACAAGAGGAACGATGTGGTATATGACGTGAAGGACACCCCCGACCAAATGTACGTCCTGGTGCAAGGCAAGGTGAAGGTGACCAAGAACGGCGTGGGTGGCCGCAACCAGATAGTGAGAGTCATCAAACCTGTGGAGATGTTCGGCTACCGGGCCTGGTTCGCCGGTGCACCACACCTCACTACGGCGACGGTGCTGGAACCTTCGGTGGTGGCATCGTTGCCCATGGCGTTGGTGGAACGGTTGATGAGCGGCAATGCACTGATGGGCCTGCAGGTGGTGCGACACCTCTCGGTGCTGCTGGGACAGTCTGACGAGCGCACGGTGAACTTGACACAGAAGCATATCCGTGGCCGGTTGGCGGAAGCGTTGCTCTTCCTGAAAGACAACCACGGCGTGGAAGAAGACGGCTGCACTCTGGGCATATACTTGAGCCGCGAAGACCTGGCCAACCTCTCCAATATGACGACAAGCAACGCCATACGCACACTATCCACCTTTGCCGACGAACTACTCATCGCCATCGATGGGAAAAAAATCAAGATTGTGCGCGAGGATGAACTTAGACGCATCTCCCAAATGGGATGAAGAAACACGCCACGATGTAACATCTCTACAAGTGCAAACAGAGTATTGTCGTTGACTTCGAGCGAAGCGATAACTTCTCAAATCTCAAATCTCAATTCTCAATTCTCCTACTCCGGTATGATGAATTGCAACACCTCTTGCTCCACATTGACACGGAAGGCCCCCACCGGTGTCTTCATGATGCGCCCATCGACACCCACGAGCGCCCGCTCGGCCTTGTCGACCAGGACTTCCCTGGTGCGATAAGGATGAACGCTGCGGTGGTTGAGAATCTTCCCGCTATACAACAGATAGAGTCCTTCCAAGAGTTGCACCACCTCCGGATGATAGACAACAGAGACGTCGAGGAGTCCGTTGTAGGGTACGGCGTTGGGGGTGAAGCCATATCCTTGTGCGTTGCCGATGCAGACAGTCATCACCTTCCTGTCGATGACATCGCTGTTGATGCGCAACTTCATCTTGTACTCCAACCTATGGAAAATCATGAGCAAGGAGGATGGTATGAAGGCTAGTTTCCTCCAACCGAACGACCCGCTGGCCATCCTCCTTTGCTTGATGACCGATGCCACCAAGCCGATGCTGAGGCAGTTGAGGAAATAGCGGTGGCACTTCTCTCCTTTTTCATTGGTGTAGCGGATGCAACCCATGTCGATGCTTCTCACCCGCTTGTTCAGTATCATGTCGACACACGCCTCGACGTCGTTGTCCTTGATGCCCCAGAAATGGGCAAAGTCGTTCATCAAGCCATTGGGGATGACGCCGAGTGAGATGGTGTCGCGCTCAGCCTTGGAAACCGACATGAGGCAGTTGACGGCTTCGTTGAGAGCGGAGTCGCCTCCCACGATGACGAGTGTCTTGTAGCCATTGCTCACCATCATCTTGACCAACCGCTCCACGCTGCTGGAGTTCTCGCTTTGCACAAAGTCATAGTCTATGCCTTTTTCCTTGAGGCATTTCTCCACTTTCTCCCACTTAGCTTGTGGTCTGAATGATCCGCTCTTGGGGCAGAAGATGATGCCCCATTTTTTGCTGTTGTCAGCCATGGTCTTGGTCTTTTGATGGTGATGGTGGTGATGTGATGTCAGAGGGTGCATGGCGGGCGGCGAGGCGTTTGACAGCCTCCACTTTCTCCCGCAGGGGAAGGTCGTAGTCAATCCAGTGGATGACGGTGCCCCTTCGCTCCATGCCCCTGAACCATGTCATCTGCCTTTTGGCAAACTGGTGTATGGCGATTTCGAGTTGATTGAACATCTCGTCATAGGTGATTTTCCCGATGACGTATTCGGTGACATACTTGTATTCCAAGCCGTAGTAGATGAGGTTTTCCGCTGGAATCCCACCGTCGAGCAGTTGCCGCACCTCGTCCACCATCCCTTCCTCAAGCCTTTGTCTGAGGCGGTGGGTGATGCGGCGGCGGCGCTCTTCCCGTTCGATGTCCACCCCTATGACAAGAGATTGGAGTTGGGGGAAGTATCTGTCATCCACGGGATGCTCCAAGTTGTATTCCTCGATTTCTATGGCACGTATGGCACGCTGCGCTGTGTCCACGTCGGTGGTGTTATGCATGGTGGAACCGCTGCGGCGCTTGAGCTCTGCCAGGAGGACGGTGAGTTCGGCGAGGGTCTTCCCTTCCAACCTTTGCCTCAGTTCGGCGTTTTGCGGCACAGGGGAGAGATGATATCCCTTGAGCACGGCCTCGAGGTATAGACCGGTTCCTCCGCAGAGCACCACCCGCTTTCCCCTGGAGGTGATGTCGGCGTAGGCCTGGAGGAAATCGCGCTGGTATTCATAGACGTTGTATCGGGTGCCGGGCTCGCAGATGTCGACAAGATGGCATGCCACGCGCTTCCCATCCACCACGTAGTCGTCAAGGTCCTTGCCGGTCCCGATGTCCATGCGACGGTATACCTGCCTGCTGTCGGCGCTGATGACCTCGGCGTCGATGTCGGCGGCGAGAGTGGCAGCGAGTCGGGTTTTTCCGCTGGCTGTGGGACCGAGAATGGTGATCATGGGTGGCAAGGGCTAAGTTTATTATCGTTGACAGGCAAAATTACGTTTTTTTTCCGAAACGTGCAAATTTAGGTGGGAAAAACGGCAATTGGGCAAGACATGACAGTATTTTGACAAGAAAAAAGAGGAAAAGATATTTTTTTTTGAAACTTTTTTCCGTTACGCAAATTCATTGCGGAGTACCTTCCTACCTTTGCAATCGAAACAAGACAAGAACGGTCTTTGAAAGATTGAAAAGAGAAAAACAAGGTGGCGGTGCCGTAGCACAGGGATACTTCGACACTCTAAATCCAAGACACCCTGGCGTCCGTAGCCCTCCACTTTTTCACGATAAGGCGAGTGCCGTAGAGAAGACATACTTCGCAGTGTACATTCTAATACAAAGATGCTGGTTCGACTCCAGCCGGGGCCGCAAAAAAGACAATACCCATGGCCCTGTAGCTCAACGGTAGAGAAATAAGGCGTCTTTTCGCCTGTTGCCTCGCCACTATCGTGATACCTCTGGAGATTGATGTTTTTCCTAGAATCTCCCAGAATCTCCCAGAGCCTCCTTGTCTAAAACAAAAGTTTAACCATTTAAAATGTTACGAAGATGAAGTTCGATTCTATTTTGAAGATGGCAAGCCTCGTGAAGAACCACGAGGGTGCCCAGGCCTACGCCATGACTCCTGAGTTGGAGCTTTACACCGCCGTAGTCACCGCATCGCTCAGCGACCTGTTCTATGAGAAGCGTGACGAGCGTGTGGAGCGCATCGCCAACCTGGTGGGCAAGGTATCGCCAGAGTTCGTGGCTCGGCTCGCGGTATACACCCGCACTGAGATGCATCTTCGCAGCATCCCCTTGCTGTTGCTGGTGGAGTTGGCGAAGGTGCACAACGGCGACGACCTCGTTGCCCGTGCAGTAGAGAAGACCGTGCAGCGTGCCGACGAGATCATGGAGTTGCTGATGTGCTATCAATGGCGCAACCCCTCTCGTGACGCTCGCAAGAAGCTCAACAAGTTGTCACGCCAGTTGCAGAAGGGTCTCCAACAGGCTTTCAACCACTTCGACGAGTATCAGTTTGCCAAGTACGACCGTGACAACATCTCGGTGAAGCTGCGTGACGCCCTCTTTGTCGTACACCCCAAGGCCAAGGACGAGCAACAGCAATTCTTGTTCGACATGATCGCAAGCCAGCAATTGCCTGTGCCTTACACCTGGGAGACTGAGCTTTCTGCCCTGGGCCAGCAGCACTTCGAGAACGGCGCTGAGCGCCAAGAGGCCTTCCGCCAGAAGTGGGAGGAGCTGGTGGCCAGCGGCAAGGTGGGTTACATGGCCCTGATGCGCAACCTGCGCAACCTGCTCGAGGCCGACGTGTCACGTGCCGCAATGATGGTTGTCAACCGACGACTCTCCGACCCCGTCCAAGTGGCCAAGTCGAAGCAACTGCCCTTCCGTTACCTCTCTGCCTATCGCGAGATGGAGAAGGTGCACTCCTTGCACACCCAGGCCGTGATGTCTGCCCTGGAGGCTGCCGTAAGGCACTCCGCCGCCAACATCAAGGGCTTCGACGAGAACACCCGCGTGTTGCTTGCCTCCGACGTCTCTGGTTCCATGTGGCGATCCATCAGCCCGAGGAGCACCGTCCAGTACTACGACATCGGCCTCTTGCTGTCCATGCTGCTCAAGAGCCGCTGCCATCAAGTGATTGCCGGTATCTTCGGTGACACCTGGAAGGCTGTCAACATGCCTGCCGACAACATTCTGATGGCTACCAGCCAACTCCGCAGAATGGAGGGCGAGGTGGGTTACAGCACCAACGGCCACAAGGTCATCGACTGGCTCATCAGCCACAAGATTCAAATGGACAAGGTAATGATGTTCACCGACTTGCAGATGTGGGACAGCTCATACAGCGACAAGAGCCTCAAGGCTTCCTGGATGGCTTACAAGAAGATGGCTCCACAAGCCAGGCTCTACCTCTTCGACCTCGCAGGCTACGGCCAATCGCCGCTTCGCATCACCGACGAGGATGTCTATCTCATTGCGGGTTGGAGCGACCGCATCTTCGATGTCCTGGCTGCCATCGACGACGGCAGGAACGCACTGCACCTGATCAACAAGGTCGAGATTTGAAAAGTATTCCAGGCTTCCTATAGCCTCTTAACACAAGAAAGCCGCCTGGCATCCCAGGCGGCTTTCAATGTATTGTTGCTACAAGCTGGATTATTTGAGCTCGGCGAGGCACTTGATGGTGCGAACCATCTGTGAAGTGTAGGAGTTCTCGTTGTCATACCAAGAAACAACCTGCACGAGGTATTCGCCCTCAGCAATCTTGGAAACCATGGTCTGGTTGGCGTCGAAGAGCGAGCCGAAGCGCATGCCGACGATGTCGGAGCTGACGAGCTTCTCCTCTGTGTAGCCGAATGACTCGTTGGCCTGTGCCTTCATAGCGGCATTGATACCCTCAACGGTCACTTCGTCCTTCTTCACGACAGCGTGCAGAATGGTGGTAGAACCAGTAGCGGTGGGAACGCGCTGGGCGGCACCGATGAGCTTGCCATTAAGTTCGGGAATCACGAGGCCGATAGCCTTGGCAGCACCAGTCGAGTTGGGAACGATATTCTGGGCACCGGCGCGGGCACGCTGAACATCACCCTTGCGCTGAGGACCATCGAGAATCATCTGGTCGCCAGTGTAAGCGTGAACGGTGGTCATGATACCGCTCTGGATAGGAGCATAGTCGTTCAATGCCTTCGTCATAGGAGCCAAGCAGTTGGTGGTGCAGGAAGCAGCAGAGATGATGGTGTCCTCTGGAGTCAGAGTGTTGTGGTTCACATTGTAAACGATGGTGGGG
>JAFWSS010000103.1 GCA_017524385.1 Prevotella sp. | reverse complement strand
CTATGTATTTGTCGGGCTTCTTGTAGAGGGTATTGAAAAGCCTGCGGAACTCGCGGCGCATCTGAGTGTCATAACTAAAGAACAGGCGATCCACATTTTGCACTAGACTCTCGCCTTGATCAAGCAGACTCAAATAATAAGGTATGCCACCAAAGACCATATAGGCTTGCAGTGTCATCTGACGATTCCATACGAAATGCCGGTCTTCGAGATATGCTTCTGTCTCCTTGAGTGTGAATGGATGAATGGGCATTTCAATGGTAATACGGTCGTGCAATCCACCTTTGCTATCGATGACGTTGGAAATCATCCAACTTGTGGCACTTCCACAGATAATGAATACAATATTGTCATACAGGCAGGCCCAATTGTTCCAAAAATAACCAATAGCACCAGCCACATTCGATCCTTCCGCATCCATGGCAGGAAGTTCGTCGATGAAGATAACACATCGTTCATAAGTGCTCATTTTGGTCTTTAATGCGTTTTTCAGCATGATAAAAGCCTGCATCCAGTCTTTGGGGCGTTCTGGCATATCGAAGCCGTAATCAGTCATGGCATCGGCAAAGGCTGTAAATTGATCTTTCAGCGAGCCTTCGATGACCCCCGTCATCTTGAATGCGTACTGGTTCTTAAACATCTGGTTGATCAAGAAAGTCTTGCCAACACGCCTTCGACCGTAAAGAGCCACAAACTCTGGTCTGGGACTATTTACAGCTGTCGATAGTCTCTTTATCTCTGCTTCTCTTCCGATGATGTTTTCCATTTTCACTGTTTGGTTAAAATGCAGTGCAAAAATACAATTATCTATTGATACTGGAAAACATTTCGGGCGAAATCTACCCAAAAACAGATAGATTTCGCCCGATTTATGTCTATTTCGGGCGAAATCTACCACAAAATAGATAGATTTCGCCCGTTTTGTGCCTATTTCGGGCGAAATCTACCCAAAAGGAGATAGGCTTACTCGTTTTTGATGCTGTTGACGGGATTTTCGTTGGCTGCATGCCAGCTTTGGAAAGCAGCTGTCAGCAGATTGACCGCGAGAACGATGACGATGGAGAACAGCAATGGCATCAACTCCATACGGATGGCAAGACCAGATATGCTGCTCACCATCGGAGCCAGCCAACAAGAAAGGGGGATGGCGATAACCATGGCAACAAGTGATTGGATGACAACAGTAAGGAGCAGGCGCAGCGTGATGCTGCTTATTTCAGCACCAAAGACACGACGGATGGCTATCTCGCGCCGACGTTGACCCACGAAATAACTGTTCATGGCCATCAGGCCGAGTACGGCTATCAGCAAGGCTACGATGGTGAAGACCATCAGCACACTGAGGAACCGTTCGTAATCCTCATACCATTCCTGATGACGCTGACTGAGCGAGTGGACATCTTCTGCATTATGACCTGTAACTGAACTTATCTGCTGTTTGATGGCCTCCTCCACCTTTTTACGCTCGCCATGGTATTTTACAAGTCCCTCACGGGGCTTTCCATACCTTCTGTTTACATAGTCGTCTGTGTTGTCGTGGAATTCATCTACATTGAAGATTAAAAACGGCGTAGGATGCTCCTCCTCACGCATCACGTTCTGGTAAACCATATCTGGATAGACAGCTCCCACTTCAAGGTTTACCTTTCCGTCTGCTGTTACTATTTTCCTTTCGTCATCGTGCTTTCCGAACTGTCGTAGCAGTTGGTGGTTGACACCCACGCCATTATCTGTGTAGGTCCTATCAGGGTGGATGTTGAGAATATTATAGAAACAACTGTCGCCCATCAGCAGCCGCTGGCTGACCACGGTTCCGCCATCGGCAGAAACTGTCATGTTCTCCAATTCCTCAAGGGGTGTGCCATAGCCGAAGCCAACTGCTTCCACCTCTGGCAATGCAAGCAATTTGCTGCGGAATGTCTGCCGCTGGCTTTCATTGAGGCTGACGATGTCCCAAGTCTCGAGGATGTTTTCGGTGTCGTAACCCAACGGGCGGTTCATTCGCTCATAGATGCTGCTGCCAAGCAACAGCGTGATGGTAAGCATGACAATGGCAAAGACGGCCTGCAGCACCATCAGCACATGGCTCCAACGCTGACGCACGCGGCGGCGGAACGTGCCTCGCACGATGTCGATAGGCTGGTAGCCGCTGAGCACCGAGGCGGGTACGAAACCGGCAAGCAGACCCGCCAGGGCGATGAAGGCAATGAAACCGATGCATGCCGTGACGCCTGTGTCCTTCAACAAGTCCAAGCGGCAATCAGCCATCTCTGTCGCTTTGTCTTGCAGTGCCATTGCCAACAGGTAGGCCAGCACGAAGGCTACAGCAGTGAAGCCCATGCTCTCGCCGACGAGCTTTGCAAAGACCTGTAGTCGCGAAGAGCCAAGGAGCCGTCGAGTGGCCATCTCCTTCGAACGCTCCGTGGTGAGCGACACGCTCAGGTTCACATAGTTGAAGATGGCGAACACCAGCACCAACAGGGCAACAACTACATAAAGGCGGGCCATCTCCCTACTGCCGTGATTGATGTCTTCTGGTCCTAACGAACACTCCATGGCATCGTAATAGAGCGTGGACAGCGGAGTGAGTGTCAGTTCCTTTGCGGCCTCCATCTGATAGATCCAGAAGAAAGTCTTCAGATAGTCGCGCATGGCGCTGATTTTGCTCCGCAGGTCACAGCCCTCACGTTCCATCAAGAACAATATACAACAACTGGCATTATTCATCTGCTCACTGTATGCCGAATAGTGGAAGTGGCGCAGATTCTCCACGTTGAAGATGCATTCGTATCCGTTGGGAATAATGGAGCGGTCGAAGTCATCCATTATGCCGCTGATGGTGTAGGTGACATAGCCTTTCTCGTTGTTTGTTTCTCCTAAGAACGTACCATCGTCTCCCAACACCATCTCTTTCCCAATAGGACTTTCATCAGGCCAATAGCGCTGCGCAAACGACTTGCTCACCACTATCTGGTTGGGCGCGCTGAGCACCTTGCTGCGGTCGCCTGTCAGAAGCCGATAGTCGAAGAATGTGAAGAAATTGGCCCCTGCAACAAGCACTTTGGTGTCTGCCTTCTGTCCTCCAATGCTAAACGTCATATTGTAGCCGGCAATGGAGCACCAGTCCTCCACCTCTGGGAAGCGGTCTTTCAGCCGCTCGCCTACGCGGAAGTTTGACATCATGCACATCTCATTGCCCAATACGAATGTGCGGTCTGCTCGTGTCTGGTAGTTCTCCACCGTCGTCTGACGATAGATGAGGTCGCCTAACAACAGGAGGAAAGCCATCGACAGGCACAGCCCAACGATATTGATAAAGGTAAACAGCCTGTGACGGCTAAGAAACTTCAAATAACTATTCATATTGATATTGTACTACTTGATTACCAAAACTTCATTGTCTTTGAATGCCTCGTAGCCGCTGGTGACAACGCGCTCTCCAGGCTCCAGTCCTTCGAGCACTTCGTAGTACTGCGGATTTTGGCGGCCTACACGTATGTTGCGGCGATAAGCCTTGGTTCCGCTCTTATCGAGCACGAAAATCCACTGGCCTCCTGTGGTCTGAAAAAATGTGCCGCGAGGGATGAGGATGGCTTGTTCGGGCTGGCCCAGTTCCAGGTCAATGTAATAGGTCTGGCCGGTGCGGATGTTCTCGGGCCGCTCGCCATTGAAGACGAAGTCGCAGCGGAACTTCCCCTCACGCACCTCGGGATAGACCTTGCGCACCTGAAGTTGGTATTTCTTGTCTCCACGGGTGAAGTTGGCTGTCAGTCCCTGGCGGACGCGGTCGATATAGTGCTCGTCTATCTGTGCCTGCACCTTGTAGTCAGAGAGGTCGTTCAACTGACCAATCTTCTGTCCAGGTTGGATGCTCTGACCCAGTTCCACGTCGAGCAGTCCCAGTTCGCCGGTGGCCGGGGCCCTCACCTCAAGTTTGTTTTTGCGCTTCCTCACCAGCATGACATTCCGGCGCATGTTTTGCAGATTATCCTCCATCTGGTCCATCTGTACGCTCCGGTAGAGGCTGTCTTGTTTCAGCCGACGGCCCACCAACGAGCGTTTTTGTGCCGACAGCTGATAGTCCTCTTGCGACTGCACGTAAGCCTCACGGTTGATCATTTTCGCATCATAGAGACGCTTGTTTTGCTCGAAAGTACGCTGTTTGCGGTGCGTGTCCATATCCAACTGCGCCTGTTCTGTCAGGTTGTTGAGCCTGTCTTGCTGCATGGCCACCTGTGTGTTGCGCAGCAGGTTTTGCTTCTCCGCCAACTCCGACTCCGCATTCAGTATTTGCAAGTCGAGGTTGGAGTTGCTCAGGCGCACGATGACATCGCCCTTGTGCACCATCGAACCTTCGTCGACGACTTTCTCCATCACGATGCCACCCTCCTCGGGAGATATCTGCACCACCTGGATGGGCAGCACCTGACCATTGGTGCGCACATAGTCCTTGAACTCAGCGCTCTTCACCTCACAGATGGTCAACTCGTCTTGGCCCACTCTCAGTGTAGAGGCGTGATTGCCGAGAACCACCCATCCCAGCATGGCCAACAACAGGCATCCACCAGCAACATACGGTCCATGCTTTTTCAGATGGAAACCCTTCTTTTTTTCAATTACTCTGTCCATATCGTCATTCCTTGATAGTATCTTACCAACTGTTCCTTGACCATGGCCATCAGACGGCACTGCAACAGCGTAGCCTTGGAATGCAGCAGTTGTGCCAAGGTGGTGTGCAGGTCGATGGCGGTGCTCAGCCCCTCCCCATACTGGTGGTATGTCAGTTGATAAGCCAGCGAGTCGGCCTCCACCTTTTTCTCCATTTGTGCCGTCTGTTTGAGATACCCCCGCCAGTCGAGCCATGCCTCGCAACTCAATTTTTCCAGTTCGGCATGCTGCTGCTCGTAAGCCTCGCATGCCATCTGGTAATTGTTTTTCGCCTTGCGGATGTTTGTCACCGTCTGCATGCGGTTGAAAATCGGTATGCTCAGCGTGACTCCCACATACTCGCCCATGTTGTTGCTGAATTGCTTTCCAAAGGATGAGGCCGTCTGTGCATGCAAAGTCTTGTAATAAGTGGTGCTCAGACCCGCGCTTAGTGAGAGAGTAGGGAAAAGGGAGGCACGGGCCTGGCTCCACTCATGTTTGGATGTTTCCACCTGATATTGCGCTTGCTGCAAGGCAGGGTGCAATGGAGAACAAAAAGGCTGCATGGCATCCTGTCGATGGTAATCAGAAATCCCTAATTGATAAGATTTGGATTTGGCATCATCGAGAGGCGAGACAACGGAAAGGATGTCCGACAACGGATAAGCCATCTCTTTTTTCAGTTCCAGCAAGGCGGCTGCAAGGAGGTTCTGCTGACGGGTCACCTCATAGTCGGCCTCGGCATGCTGCGACTCCACCAATGCCACATCGGCGGCACTCTTGCGGCCCACCTCTTCCAACAGGCGTGTCTGCCGCAACAGCAACTCGGTTTCCTGCAGTTTCTCCTGAGCCATCCTTACCATACCCTCATCATACACCACATTGACGTAGGCTTGCAGCACATTCAACGCAATCTGGTCCTGCTGCTGCCTCAATGCCTGATGCCCCATCAACACGCTTGCCTTGGCTGCCTTCAGCGCATGCAGACGGTTGAATCCATCAAACACCGGCAACGATACCTGTACGGAATAGCCATTATAAAAGGTGCTTACATCGGTATAGCCATTGGTCTCCGGGTCAATCGCCCTTCCGAAGTTATACTGAGCGCCGATGCTGGCGTCCACGGCAGGAAGAAAGCGTCCGGCAGCACTGGCTTGGGCCACCTTGTAGTTGTCGAGTTCCAATTCTGCCCGTCTCACCTCATGGTTGTGCTCCACGGCATACTGCATGCACTGCATCACCGTCCAACGGGGCTGAGCCTCCGTTTGTGCAGCATAAAACGCCAGGATGGCAAATAGGATCATTCTCATACCATTTTTCTTTTTGTACACTGCAAAGATACAGTCCTTCCGAGGAACCCGCAATCTTTTTCGGGCGGTGGAAAGCTGATTGTCTAAAAATTATACACCTTGCCGTATGATTCTTTGACGGTTTGTTTGTACCTTCGCACCCATGAAAAAGTATGGAACCATTTTAATCGCTGACGACAACGCCGCTGTGCTGACCGCCATGCGCTATTTGCTCGACTCCACGTTTGAGCAGATACTGACCACCACCAAACCCGATGACATACTGAAACTAATGGCCCAACAACCCGTAGACATCATCTTGCTTGACATGAACTTCACACTTGGAGTGAACAGTGGCAGCGAGGGACTGTTCTGGCTGCGCACCATCCGCAAACACCATCCCCAGACTCCTGTCGTATTGCTGACCGCATACGCCGACGTCTGTCTGGCTGTGAAGGGACTGAAAAATGGTGCCTCGGACTTCATCGCCAAACCTTGGGACAATGATGAGTTGGTGCGCAAACTGAAAGACGTGCTCGACATGCAGAACGAGATTGTCACCCTCGACGAGATGGAAGCACAGCATATACGGCGTGCCATCGACCACTGCCACGGCAACCTGAGCCGCGCCGCGGAGATGTTGGGCATAACGCGCCAAACCCTCTATAACAAGATGAAAAGACTATAAGATTGAAGATTGAAAATTGAAAATTGAAAATTGAACTCTGCCGAGTCGCGACAAAAATCAGCGAAGATAAAAATTGAAGATAATGATTGTAATCTATATCATAACAGGCATCATCATAATGGTATGTTTTGCATGGCATGTGTATCACCAGCGGAAGTTGCGGTTGCGCGCCTACCTCATGCAAGAGGCCATCCGCAATCACGATTTCACCTTCCGTCTTCCTCTCGATGGCCTTTTGCCAGGGGAACGGGCCATGCAAGAAACACTGAACAAGTTGGGAGAAACCATACGTCAGCAAGTGAATCTGAATGAGGTGGAATCATGGGAACGGCTTACCCGGGTGCTGACCCATGAGATAATGAATGCCACAGCTCCCATCACCAGCATCAGTCAATCCCTCCTTGACCGCGACGACGTGAAAGGTTCTCCTCTTGAACCAGGCATTCAGGCTATCTTCGACACCAGCCGCCATCTGAACAACTTCGTGGTGAATTACCGCAAGATGTCGGAACTGGAGAAACCTGTATTGGCGAATTTACCTCTTCGTCCAATGTTTGATGATGTCTGTAAAGCCTACCCGGGACTGACTTGGGAAGTTGACATTCACACAGACATGAACGTCCGTGCAGATGCTGGGATGTTGCGGCAAGTGCTGATGAACCTGGCAAAGAATGCAGCGGAAGCAAAAGCCAAAAGAATGGTTATACAACAAATAGAGGAACCGTCGAACAGCCAGCAATTGATGCTTCACATTGGCAATGACGGCCTGCCCATCCCTGCTGAAAACCGACAGTCGCTCTTTGTTCCATTCTTTACCACCAAGCATGGCGGAAGCGGTATCGGCCTTTCTCTCAGTCGCCGCATGATGATACAGCAAGGTGGCATGCTCGACCTTGCAGAAAAGCCTTTGTCGGGATGTCATGCAGGCTTCATCCTCACCATTCTGATTTCGCAACAAAAGCAATAGGGCGAGCCAAGATACCTCAAATGACACATTTGTTGAAAAGACACAGTGGCCAAAGATTGACAACGTTGCAAATTTTAGGGAAAATTTGAAGATTGTTTGAATAATTGCATGGATCACGAGAACCGTCCCCATGGTCCACGAGAACCGTCCCCATGGTCCACTAAAAAATGCCTGAAAGCTTCACGCTTTCAGGCATTTTTTCAATGGTTTCCTTGCTTATTTCACCACCACTTTCTCGCCATGGTGGATGTAGACGCCGCTGAAGCGTGGCTTGTGCGGCAGCTTGACACCCTGCAGGGTGTACCAACCGTCGTCGTCGAGGTCGTCGGCATAGACCGCCTTGATGCCGGAGGCCTCATCGAGGTCGAGCACGTAGGGGTTGTCAAGGTCGCCCAGGACATTGTCGTTGACAAACGTGTTCTTGCGGTCAACGACATACTCTGTGCCGTCGGCGAAGACGCGCAGTTCCACCACATGGTCCAAATCGTCTCTTGACGAGCCCATGATGGTGAGGAAGTAGTATTCGCTACCCTCGTTGGCTCGGATGGCCCCGCGGCACTCACCGTCGACAAACGCCGCCACCTCGGCATCGGCTATGCGCTGGCCGTCGCACACCACCACGGCCACCACGTTCATGTTGTCGGGGAAGGCATAGGGGTCGACGGGCAGGTAATGCACGGCCGGCGACCGGTGCGGCGCCTCTGGTGCATGGTATGCCGGACTGTGAGCCGACTGTGTTCCCAACTTGGGATAGTGGAAGGTCTTGTCACCCTTCGCCATGGATTGGTAGACGTATCCCTCGCCCGGGATGATGCTCTGCAACACACCTTCCCAAACGCCGTCGCCCCTGTACATGCTGAAGCCCGTACGGTTCTTCACCATGTCGTTCTTCTCAGGCTTGAGGTCGGCGAAGGCCACTGCGGGCGACATCACCTCAGAGGAGAGCGTGCCAATCCAGTTGTAGCCGTTGTGTATCGTCTGCGACGTGGTAGCCACGTCGATGGGCGAGCCGACGATGTTCAAGGTCATGTCTTTCTTGACCTGTATCTTGTACATCTCTCCCGGGTGGAGGTCTGTCAACTCGCCATAGAAGGCACCGCCCTTCGTCGTGGCCAAGGATTCATGGCTCTTCACATATTGGATGTTGTTGACGTTGGAAATCTCCTTGGGCATCACATCGGCGATGGCGGTGCTTGGCGTCTGGACATAGATCGACTTCCAGTTCCAACCACGCTCCAACTTGGCCAACTGCTCCACGGCATCCTTCGCCTTGAAGAGCACCGGCTGGTCGTAGGTGCCATAGAGCGACTCGTGGGAGTAGCCCAAGGTGTCGGCCACCGTGCCGTCGGGCATGGTGATTTGCACGAGCGGGCAGATGATGCCCTTCTCCGCATCATACATCTTGAAGGTGAGCCTGCGCTTGCCCGTGCTGATTTCCGTGCTCGAGGCACCGTAGATGTTCATGTTCAGATAGTAGGCGTCGCGCGATTCCACATACTGCGGATGAGCCACGCCTCGGCATTGGCCCAAGTGGTCGAAGGCGGCGATGTAGGAGCGTTCATACTCGCACACCTTGTCACCCGTGTAGAGCTGGCCGATGACGATCATGTTGCTCTCGTAAAGGTTGGGATCGACATTCCAGTTCGGGTCGTCGCCCGTCACGATGCTCTCCAGCTTCGTGGTCCTTGTGATGCCCAGTTTGTCGCTCACGTAGAGATAGACGGTGTGCGTGCCCATGGGCGCCGATGGCAGGATGGTGAAAACGAGGTTTTCTACATTTTCCGACATGGAGCCGATTTTCGACTCTGTCGTGATCCATGTGGGCAGGTTCTGTATCTCATAGTCCTCAGAACCGGTGTTGAATTTGTAGAGTTGGAGCTCGATGACCTTGGTTTCCGTACGGTCCTTGATGAAAGTGGCCGACGGGCTGCCCCATTCGATGATGGCGAATTCGGCATCGAACTTCCACACGATGGGGTCGGAGATGTTGCCATGGCTGTCCTTGATGTTGCTGATGGTCACGGTGAACTCGTTGCCGTCCATTTTTGGAAGCATTTCATCACGGAAGGAGATGTAGATCTCACGGTCTGAGACAGAGAAGTCGAATTCAGTGTCTTTCAGGCGCATGAGGCGCGAACCCGGAAGCAGCGCAGGTGAGCTGGCGGCCTGGCTTAACAGTTCGCCATTCACCACCCTGAGGTTGTCGTGCTGGGAGTTGTCGCCGAAGTTCTCCGTGGAGAATTCCGTGACGACAGTGCCATTCTCGTCCCTATGGATGCTCTCCATGGGGAAGTAGCCTATCAGTCCGGCGTAGGTGCTGTCGAGGCGCTCGTATTGCCGTGCGGCAATCATTTCTCCTGTGAGCACCGCATTCCACACTCTCACCTCGTCGATGTCGCCAGTGAAGCCTCCTCCGACAAGCAGCCTGCTGCCGCTGATGGGCGGCACTTGGTCTTCAGGCATGGTCTTGACATCCTTGCCGTCAATGTAAGCGATGGCGCTGGTGCCCCTTCTCACATTGAGTGCCAGGTGATGCCATTGGTTGTCGTTGTAGTTGGTTTCTGACAGAAGGAACGTACTTATCGGCTTGCTGTTCACTTCGCCCATCCCCGGGTCTTCGTATGTGGTGAGAACCATCACGCCGTTGTCATAGCCCAGCCTGAGTCTGTTGTCGACTTGCAGCAAGGTGGCTTTCTTGTTGGATTCGACATTATTGCCACGGAACCAGAACTCCAATGAGTAGTTGTCTGTGTTGCGGGGTGCGAACGCTGCGATGTCGATTTGGAGTGGTTCGCCGTTTTCCAGGTGGGCTGCAAGGTTGCGGTTGTTGATATACCAACTCTCTGCCGGCAACACCATGTCACGCGAACGAACGCGGTCCACGACGGTCGTGCCGTGTCCTTCATCCATTTTCCAATGGCCCATGAGGCCGGGAGTGAAACTGGACTTCGTTTCCATGTTGGCCACGTAAAGGTCATTCACCGACTTCTGGATGTTCCAGATGGCCAGGTCGTGCATCCTTCCCACCATGCCGTCTCCTCCGACATGGAGTTTTCCTGTTCCACTCATGGCTGGTACGGGTACATTCGAGGCAAAGAAGTACGGGTAGTCGATGCCCGCGTTGATGAAAAGGCCATTGAACAATCCCGTTGCCTCTCCTTCCTCACGGTCGATGCTGATGGCGATGAAATTCCAGATGTTCGCCGGCAGGTTTCCATTCAGTTCTACTACGTTGTCGTTGGACCCGACACGCACGGCCAGTTTTCCACCGTCATGGGTCATGAGTGCGAATTCATTGTTTTCCGTTCCTATGCTGACAATGGTGCCATCCTGCTGGCGATAGAACCATGCCTCCAAAGCCAAGTGGTTTTCATTCATATCGAATGTCGCCTGCGTGGAGAAGGCTTCACCATTGAGCTGCAAGGCCACGTCGTCACGGGTCTTGGTGTTCACGACATTGTTCAGGTTGCCATCGATGCGGAAGTTGTCCGACTTGCTCAAAGCATTGCTGTTGATGTCCTCGTTGAAACGGATATGCATGTCGTTGCGCATGACATACGACAGTGCGCCATTGTCGGGATAAGGCTGGCCGAGTATTTGCGGCCCGTTCAGGTCCTGGGTGACCTCCACGATGCCGGTCTCGTAGGTTACCTCGTCGGGGCCGTAATTCCCCCAGGTTTGAGTCCTCATTTCATAGATGCCGTCGTCGGTCATGGAGACTGGCCACGAGAAGTTCTCCCCCTCTGGTATGCCGTCCTCACCGGCATCAGGAGCAACCTTCCACTCCTTGGCGAGGATCCATGCGTCCAAGCCCTTTCTACGATACTGTATGCGCACGCCCTTGAGCCCCTTGTCCTGCCTGTCGAGATTGGTCAAGGTGACGATGAAGCCCTTGTTTTTCTTAAACAATTCCTTGTTCAGGACCGTGTGGTCCACGCTCATCTCCACGAGCGCGGATGCCGGCACGAAATGCACGTTGAGGTAAACGGGGGTGCTCGTGGTGGAATACGTATTCTTTGAGCGCAACACGAGCCCTATGTTCTCATAGTCGATGATGTCTCTGCTGCTTTGCTCCACATAGAGTGTCTTCTTGATGGTCTCACCCGACTGGAACTTGATCTCCCTTCCACCACTGCCTTTCGAAAGGATGGCTCCGTCGATGGTCAGTATGGCGCCATTGGGGTTGCTGTTCTCCAGCACGTCGAGCACATAGGTGGCCGACACGTTCACGTCGTTGTCGTTGGTCATGCTCAGTATGAACTTCGCCTTTCCTCCCGTGGGCACGTCGCTGACGGTGTTGGCGCCATCTACGGTGAGCACGGGATTCTCCACGCGCATGGTGGCCTTGTCGAGTTCGGTGCCCTCTCTGAAGTATTTGGTATAGGTGGCTCCCTCGTATGGGTTGCTGGTCTGTCCTCCCATGGTACGGAAGATGGGTCCCCAGCCCTGGTTCGACTTATAGACATTCACCGACAGGGCCGACGTGGGTTCTGAGTCGCTGAGCGTCCAACTGAACTGTGAGCATTCCGTCCGGCTTGTGGTGGTTGTCGCCGCGGAGCCCCATTTCCAGTTCCATCCGAGGATGGTGTATCCTCCGGCATTGTTCCACATGTTGCCCATCGGGTGCAATTCCAGCGAGACGGTGTATGACTTCTTGTCCGTATGGCTGTCGAAATCTACCAAGGCGCTGTTCTTGACGGTTTGGCTCACAGATGTTCCGCCGGCGATGCTGTAGTTGCTGATGAAGCAAGAGTCTTGTTCGAAGACTTCGAGTTTCTCCCTTTCGTTGTCGGCGATGCGCTGCTTCCAGACATCGATTTGGTTGTTGCACCACTGTATGCTGTCTGTGACCTCGGTCACGTCTTCAGGCAGTCCCGACACCATGCGGTAGGACGGGTATCTGTTTGCCGCTTCACGCTCGGCATCCGTCCAGCAAGGGTCGATGTTGCGTGTGCCACGCCTTGGGTCGCCTTTCTTCAAATTGGTGTAGTACATCACCTTTCCCGGGACGATGGGGCATACCGCATCCTGGCTGAGGTCGCCTTCCACTTCGGTCAACAGGCTTTCTGCCTTGCTTCTCCAATTGGGAATCTGCACCTCTTCGATATACTGTTGCGGATATGCGAAAGTGGTGGTGAACTCGTTGGAGAAGCATACCGACTCCTTGGTGTCGAGTTGGTAGGAGCCGTCGGCCTGGCGGAAGAGTCCCACGGTCATTCCCTTGCTGAAGAGGATGTTCGTACCTCGTCCGATGTAGGTGTCGCCGTTGTTCTGGGTGTAGCGGTTTCCCGACGGTGTCTTCATCGTCGTGCTTACCGTGTAGGTATATGTGGAGTCCTCCTTCTCGTCATTCTCATTGTAAGCAGTAGCCTTGAAGGTCTCCTCCGCATACGGACGCATCGTGGTGCCTATGAGGAAAGCGATGGGTCCTGAAGCCACCTTGAAGGTGGGGAGCAGGTTGACATACGCTCCACCAAAAACGCCATTGCCGTCATAGGAACTTTCCATATGGTAATAGTTGTATACGGTGTCGGTGACCATCGTGGCGGAGGAGGTGTTCCCCGGGGGTCTTCGCAATACCATGTCCACATGGTCGGGAGCCCTTGTGATGAAATTCGAGCCGGTGGGTATGCCGCCCAGCACGACGAGGTCGAGGGCGTCGGTGGTGGAGTTGGGGGCCTTCCACATCGTTGTGCGGCCGTCCACTTTCACTCCAATGCTCAGGTTGCGCAGGAAGCCTTCGGCAAGGTTGGGCCAACCTGCCGTCCAGGTGTACCTCACCATTCCGTCCTTGTCGGGCTTCACTTGGATGTTGGGCACGTCATACACCTGGCCGGTCGTCATGGTCTTGCCTTCTACGACGCACTCCTTGCCGATGACCAGGGTGGAGAGGCTGGCGTTGTTCATGATGCTGACAACGGCATCCTCGGGCACCTCTTCGAAAGTCTCCTCGGTGTCGAGGTTCTTGTATTTCTCCGCCACATGGATGTCAAACGTGTAGGAATCTTTCTGCACGACGATGGGATGGCCGTAAAGGTAGGTCGGTCCCCCTTCCTCGTCTCTCATCACAGGCACATTCTCCTTTGAGCCGTTTTCGAGGGCCACTTCTATGCCCGTGGCTCCGAATCCTCCATGGCTCATGTCGCTCTGTGACACATCGATACTCGGAACGGAGCGCAACTGCCTGACAAATTTGGCGACATAGGGATAACGCTTCACCTCCTTCGTATCCAGTACCAACGAGTCTTGCTTCATACCGGTCAGCGTGGTGTTGGTGGCGTCGATGATGGGCAGGTTCTGCTTGAACACAGGCTCTTCATCATAGTCCTTGCCGCTCTCAAAGGTGATGCGCTCCACCTTGTATTTCAAGGGGGGCAGCATAGCGGAGAACTCGCCTGTCTGAGGGTCGGTGGTGATGTGGATGAACCGTGTCTCGTCCTGGGCGCCTCCAGCGCGAACGGCAACACTCTTGATGCTGTCGGTGGCGCTGGCCACGGGAATCGGCTGGGTGCCGAAGCGCCCGTCGCCATGGGAGTCGACAACATAGTTGAACGAACTCATCGCCTCACGACCGATGCTCAGCGTCACCACAGCCTTGCCCAGTCGGTTGGTGCTCTTGTGGAAGCCCAGCGGGGCGTCCATGTCGGAGAAGCCGCCATTGATGCGGCCGGTGACATTGACCAAGGTGGAGTCGGTGAAGTCCACCACCTCCGACTGCCTGAAGTCATACGTCGTGCCATCCACCGGGAAGGTGTTGATCTTGTGTCCTTCCCTGTAGGCTTCTATGGTGTGGCTTCCTATCGGCACGCTGATCTCATACTCGCCTTTCGAGTCGGTCATGACGGAGCCTTTCTTCGACTCTGCTATCACACCGTCCACCTTGAAGGTGATGCTGTCGACGGGGATGTTGGTGTTGAGATAGGTCACCTTGCCCCGGACGATGAACGATGACTCGTCGGAGAAGTTGTAATTGTTGAGCGTCAGGTTGGAGGCGCTGATGAAACCGTTTCTCGAAGTGGGCGCAAACACATGGATGCTCTTTGCCGGGGTGAGGGTGTAGGTGCTTCCCGAACCGATGAAGGGGATGCCTCTCAACGTGTATTCACCGCTGGTGGTGGTCAGGGCATAGCGTGAGAGTTGGTTGTCGGAAGGCACGATGGTCGACACGCTGATGTTGGCTCCCACAACGGCGTGTCGCCCGTTGGGCTGGTCGCTGGCATAGGAAGCGTCGTAAACCAGTCGGTCGATGCCCTCGTCCATGGGCCAGTAGAGGAGGAGTCCCGTCTCGCGGCCACCCAGCATGCGGTCGTCGTTGGAGGCATGTTCCTTGTCGGTGAGCACATGGTCCCACACACGCACCTCGGTGACGTTGCCTATGAAGGCCTCGGTGTCTTCCATGCCGACGGTGCCGCCAAGCGAGAATGGGGTCATCGCATGATGGAACGGAGTCGTGTGATGTATCCCCGAACCTTCGCTGTTGTTCTGTATGACTTGGGGATAGGTGTCAAAGTAGGTGCTGTAGGAGCCATCGAATGACACCAGGAAATCGCCGACGACCTGATAGCCAGGCAAGTCGGTGCCAAACTCCTCGGTTTTCTCATCCTCGGACATCAGGGTGAAGGCATCGGAAAAGCTGTCGTTGGAACTGATGCCCACGACACCTTTCCTCGACTGCAGCGACAAGAGCGAGAACACGTTGGCCGGGACGCTGACGTTGGATTGGTAAAGACTGGTCTTATGGACGCTTTTTCCCACCACGACGGGCTGGGAGAGTGTCTCTTTCTTCACGTAAAGGCCGATGAAAGCCCCGCTGCCATATATGTTGTGCGTGTTTTCCCTGCCGAGACGCACATAACCTTCTTCAAGCCATGGCTTGACCACCTGCTCCATTTCATTCCTGCTGTAGCATGACTCTCCATCCAAGGTGCCGGTTTGTCGGCCTGAGTCCGCCCAATACAGCACGTGGCGCCAATGGTTCACAACATTGAAGGTGTACGTGTCCTCGTATTCCGTGCGTTCCTCCATGAGGATGTCGTATTTCCCGTCGGCGTAGCTGCCGGTCTTGATTCTGCCATATCCGGGGATTTCGCCGATGACGGCCCCCTGTCTCAGGCTGGAGTCAGGACGCAGGAACAGCTGGAGGGTGTAATCCTTGTCATTGCCGAAGACCTTGGCCAACTCGGCGGAGTCGGCGTCCCATGTGATGCCGGTGGAAACACCGTTGATGCGTTGCGAGTAACTGCCCACTTGGTTGTCCGACCCTTCTTCGCTGGAGCGGAGCGTGAGCCGCACGCCGTCCACGGCGGTGTCGCTGGTGCCGAAGGTGACGCGCCCGGTGATGACGCCCCTCGCCTGGCAGAAGCCGGTGTCGAAAAGCATGTTCTGGAAGTTGTTGTCCTCATGGCGCTCCTTGTCTCCAGAGAAGGCCTTCACCTGATACTCATAGTAACGTCCCGGCTGCACAGAGTTGTCCTCGTAGGTGTAGCTGTCGCTGGTGCCGCTGGTGTTGTAGATGGTGAGGAACTCGTCGTTGGTGCCGGCATAGCGGCGTGAGAGCTCGAAGGTGCTGTTCGACGTACCCACCTGGTTGGCCTTCCATGCCACACGCACCACCTTGTCGTGCGTGCCCTTGGTGGCGGTGAGCTCGGTGACGGTGGTGCCGGTGAGCAGTCCTGCTGTCACGACGTTGCTTTCAAACTGGTCTTTCCCGCCGTTGAGCTTGAGCACCACCTTGTAGTCGAAAGTCATCTCTTTGCTGGGCAGGTCGGCATCGACAAAGGCCAGGGTGTAGCCCGCCTTGGGGTTCGACTCGCCCATGATGCCCGTGGCGTAGGTTTCCCAGTTGGACGTGCCGGTGATGCATCGCCACACCTCGAACGAGGCGGTGCTGGAATTGCCCGGCACGCGGGAATACTCCCACGTGAGCCTCACCTTGTCCTTGACGGCGACATCCTGCTTCAAGTTGTAGATACTGACATGGGCTCCGGCCGAGACGACATTGGAGAAGGCATGTCCCAAGGAATTGATGGTCTCCTCCGAAGGACTTTGCAGGCTTTGGGCGCTGAGCCCGTCCTTGTTCTCCCATTCTTTCGGCACGTTCATCACCAGGTATTTGTAGTATTTCCCATCGGCGGCCACGTTCTGGTCGGTGTAGCTCCTGTGCTGCGTCTCGCCGACGGTCGACAGCTGGTCGCGCTTGGTCCATGTCTGTCCCGACTTGGGAGTGCCATACTGGTCGGTCTCTATCCTGTAGACGTAGGGATAAGCGGCCTTGATGTATTCGAGACCCTCCACGAATGTGAAGGCGTTCCAAGTGAGGTCCACCTTGTTGTCAAACTGCAGGAAGTCGGCTCCCAGCTTGCTGGGCTGAGGGTCGTGGGGAAAGGCGTTCTTCAGGTCCCATGTCTTCCGCTCGTCCCAGAAGCAGGCACCTCCATCGGCCTCCAAGGCTTCACGCACGTCGACCGTGATGTCTATGGTCTTGAAGTTGCGGGCTTCGGAGGGTATGGTGATGTTGGCCGTCGTGGGCGAGAGCGTCTGGCAGTCGAAGGCCGCCGCCTGTGTCTTGACGGTGCCGTCGAAGAGGGTGTAGCTGATGGAAAGGTCGTAGTGCCCCACATGCTTGCGCACATCCTGAAGCTTCTGGTCGATGTCGTCGGGCATGGCGGGAAGCTTCATTTCGATGGTGTTCATGTTGATGCGCTTGAGCTCGTAGCCCATCGTGTCGAAATGTGAGCAGCCCACCGTTTCCGAGCAGTAGGCCGAGCCGAGGCTCATCACCTTGCTACCGCTGGAGTTGTGCTCGTATTCATAATAGAAATACCACGTCTTCCCCGCCAGTTCGGGCGAGTAATAGTAGTCGATGATGGCGTAGGTGTCGTTGGCGCCGCTGCCCTTGTTGACATAGAAGGTCGTCTCGTCCATTCTCAACGTCCCCTGGGGGTCGGCGTCGCCCATGGGGATGGTGTTCTGCATGAAAGCCTTCGACCCCCTGACCATGTTCTTGGCGAACACCTCCCAGAGGGGTTCCTCGTCATTGCCCATGTCCTTGGTGTAGACGCGCAGCAGGGTGATGGGCGTTCCCGACCGGTTCTGGTTGTCATAGGCTTTTATGTAGCCATCCTTGGCCCAGGTGTTCTTGGCATGCAGGTCGGTGACGAGGACGGTGAACGTCATGTAGTTGGAATGCTTGTTCATCCAGAAGTTCTTGGATTCCTTCATGTCGTCGGCACGCACGTGCAACGGTACTGCCGTCAGCGCGAGCAACAAGCATAGGGCTGCCATTCTCACTTGGTATGTCATGTTGATTTTCATAATCGAAGCATGTTGAATGTTATGGAGCAATTATTTTATCACGACCTTGACACCCTTGTGGATGTACACGCCTTGCATCGTGGGTCGTTTCTTCAATTTGTAGCCTTGCACGGTGTACCAGCCCTCGTCGTCGAGGTCGTCGCCGCTGTAGAGGACCTTCACGCCGGTGGCCTCGTCGAGGTCGAGCACATAGGGATTGTCGAGGTCGCCAAGGACGTTGTCGTTGACGAACGTGTTGTTGCGGTCGACGGTGTATTCCGTGCCGTCGGCGAAGACGCGCAGCTCCACCACACGGCCTTGGTCGTCTCTCGAAGACCCCATGACGGTGAGGAAGTAATACTCGCTTCCCTCGTTGGCCCGTATGGCTCCGCGGCACTCGCCGTTGACGAAAGCGGCCACCTCGGCATCGTAAAGCCTTTGCCCGTCGCGCTGCACCACGGCAATCACGTTCATGTTGTCGGGGAAGGCGTATGGGGCGACGGGAATGTAATACACGGCGGGGGCTCTTCTCGGAGCCTCCATACCGAGCAATGTTGTCTGCGTTCCCAGTTTCGGGTAGCGGAAGGTCTTGTCTGCCGCGGCATTGGAAAGGTAGATGTAGCCCTCACCCGGGACGATGCTTTGCAACGTGCCTTCCCAGATGCCGTCGCCTTTGTACATGGCAACCTGGGAACGGTTCTTCACCATGTCGTTCTTCTCAGGCTTGAGGTCGGCGAAGGCTTCTGCGGGCGACATCACCTCGGTG
This sequence comes from Prevotella sp., assembly GCA_017524385.1. Classification (GTDB taxonomy): domain Bacteria; phylum Bacteroidota; class Bacteroidia; order Bacteroidales; family Bacteroidaceae; genus Prevotella. The sequence continues at coordinate 14,783 of JAFWSS010000103.1, read as the reverse complement.
GAGATGGTGCCGATCCAGTTGTACCCATGGTGCATGGTCTGTGGATGAGTGGTCACGTCGATGGGTGTGCCTATGACGATGAAGTCGAGCGAACTGGCCATCTGCACCTTGTACATCTTCCCTGGCAGGATGTCGGTCACCTCGCCGACGATGTTTCCATCCTTGTCGACGGAAGAGAACTCAAACTGCCCCTTGATGTTCTTGAATTGCTTCAAGATGTTCGGTTCCTTGGGCAGCACATCGGCGATGGCCGTGGACTGTGGCTGCACATAGATGGACTTCCAAGACCATTCGCGTGGCAGTTGCACCATCTGCTGCACTTCCTCGGCGGCCCTGAAGACGACGGGGTTGTCGTAAGTGCCATGCAAGGCATCTGAGGCGAAAGCCAGCGTGTCGGTGTCCGTTCCGTCGGGCAACGTGACATGCACCATCGGATAGGTGATGCCGGTGGAAGCATCATACATCTTGAAAGTGAGACTGTTATAGTCTGACGAGGAGTTGCCGTAGACATACATGTTCAGGTAGTAGGCGTCGCGTGTGCCCATGTACTCCGGATGGGCGACTCCACGGCAGGTGCCGAGGTCGTCGAAGGCGGCAATCTTGGAACGGGGGTTCTCGCAGATCTTGTCGGCGACATAAAGCTGTCCCACCATGGCCATGCTGCCCTCATACAGTGATGGAGTGACCACCCAGTCGGGCTCGTCTCCTATCACAGTGATTCTCCGGCAAATGCTGCGCTTGATGCCATTGGCGTCGGATACGTAGATGAAGAGAGTGTGTGTGCCAATGGGAGCCGATGGGAGCAGTGTGAACTTGATGGTGTTAAAATAATTGTTGGAGCATGTCCCTACTGCATCGCGGACGGTAAGCCATGTCGGCAGGTTCAATATCTCGTAAGGTTGGGATTTTGAGGACATGTTGAACAATGTTTCGTTTATTTCCATGGGTTTCGACCTGTCGTAAACGATATCCTTGATGCCTTCATCGTCCCATCCCAAGAGGGCGAAGTCGGCCTTGACCTTCCATTCTACAAGCTCGGAGTTGTTGCCGTGGAGGTCCTTGATGTTGGAAACGGTGACGGTGAACTCATTGCCGTCCATGCGTGGCAGCATGTTGTCGGGGAACGAGAAGTAAATCTCTTCGTCTGAAGCAACGTAGTAGAACTCGTTTTCATCCAAGGTCAACCTTTGCGACCCTGGCAGCAATGCCGGTGCGTTGGTGGCTTGGGAGAATTTGTTGGCATTGACGATTTCCAGTCTGACGATAGTGGTGTCTCCGAGGTTTTCCATCGTGTAGCTGGTGGTCACATTCCCACTCTCATTGCGATGGATCCTCTCCATGGGGAAGTATCCGATCAGTCCTCCATAGGAGTTGTCAAGACGCTCGTAACGACGGTCGGCGATGAGGTTGCCCGTCAGCGCGGCATTCCAGATGCGTATCTCGTCGATGTCGCCTTTGAATCTGTCTCCTATGCTGAAATATTGCGAATTAGGCACGGGAATCTCGCTTTCAGGGATCGTCTTGACAGCTTGTCCGTCAACATAGAAGATGGCGTTGGCTCCACGGCGCACGTTCAATGCGAAGTGGTGCCATTGGTTGTCCTTGTAATCGACATTGGTCAATTCCAATCCTTCAGACATGACTCCCACATCGGACAGAATTGTTTTGCACAACATCATGCAGCCATTTTGGAGCCTCACAGACATGCCATTGGCAAGATCCAGCAATTCCTCATAATCATCATTCCTTTCGGAACGGAACCACAATTCCACGGCGAAGTTGTCTGTCGATCTTGGCATGAAGGTGGACACGTCGATTTTCATGCAATCCGAGCCATCGAGATGGGTAGCGAGGTTCTTGTTGTTGATATACCAACTCTCCGTCGGCATGACCATGTTGCACGAACGTATCCTGTCGACAAGGGTCGTGCCGTGACCTTCGTCCATGCGCCAGTAGCCGATGAGACCCGGAGTGTAGTTGGCTTTCAACTCGTTGCGCTCCTGATACATCTGCAGGACAGACTTCTTGGAGTTCCAGATGGCGAGGTCGCGCATCATGCCTTTCATGCCATTGCCGCCGACTTGCAGCTTTCCTTCTCCCGGCGACACCACGACGGGATGGTCTTTCACGATGTAGGCCGGGGTTTCCATGTCGGCATTGACGTAGATGGCGCTGATGAGGCTCCTGCCTTGGTTTTCCGGGTCAAGCTGCAGGCTCATGGCGATGTAGTTCCAGATGTTGGGAGGCAGTATGGCATCCGACTCGAAGATGTGATCCCGCTCACCTATTCGTGCCGTGATCTTGCCGTCCTCCCTGGTGTATAGTTCGAGCATGTTGTCCTCAGTACCAATACTGACGATGGTGCCATCTGATTGACGGTAGATCCAGCCTTCGACGGCGAGGTCGTTGCTCCCCGTCTGGTAAGTGGACTGTGTGGTGATTTCGTCGCCGTTGAGCTGCAATGCCACGTCGGGCACCTTGGCGTCGGTGACGGCGTTGTTGATATTGCCCACGATGCGGAAGTTTTCCGACTTGCTCATCGCGTTGGTGTTGATGGTCTCATTGAAACGCACATGCATCTGGTTGCGGATGTCATACGTCAACAGTCCCCATTCGGGATAGGGGATGCCGAGGATCTTCGGTCCTCGCAGGTCCTGTGTCACCTCGATGATGTCTGTGGCATAGGTCACCTCGGTGGAGCCTTCCGAACCATAGTAGCCGAAGGTCTGCCCGCGCAACTCATACACGCCGTCGTCGAGGAAGCTGACCTTCTCGGTGAAGAACTTGCCATCGGGCAACCTTGTCTCGCCTTCTCCCGGGTTCACCTTCCATTCCTTGGCCAACGACCATGTGTCGAGACCCTTCTTGCGGTATTGTATGCGCATTCCCTTGAGTCCCGGGTCTTGCCTGTTCAGGTTGGAGACGGTGACGATGACACCCCTGTTCAATTCAAAGGATTTCATGTTCAGCACCGTGTTGTCCACGCTGATGGCCACGGTGGCTGAGGAGGGCACGAAATGCACCTTTAGCACCACGGGGGGGCTCTGTGTGCTCACGTCGCTCTCCGAGCGCAGCACCAGGCGTATGTTCTCGTAGTCGACGATGCCGGTGGATGACTGCTCCACATAAAGGTTCTTGTGTATGCTCTCGCCACCGGCAAGGCGCACGGTGCGCCCCGTCTTGCCATTGCCGATGGGCTGGCCGTCCATGGTGAGGATGGCGCCGTCGGGATTGGAGCCTTCCTGCACTTCCAACACATAGTTGACGGTGGTGTTGGTCTCACTATCGTTGGTCAATTCCAATACGAACATCGCCTTCGTGCCGGTGGGGACATCGGAGATTTCGGCGGCTCCCACGACGCTGAGCTTGGGATTCTCCACGCGCATGGTGGCCTTGTCGAGCTCCTCACCCTTCATGTAATACTTCGTGTAGGTGGCTCCTTCATACGGATTGCATGTCTGTCCGCCTCTCGTGCGGAAGATGGGTCCCCATCCCGAAGGCGACGTGTAGACATCCACGGACAAGGCCGAGAAGGGCGAGGCGTCACTGATCTGCCATGTAGTGCCGCGGGTCTGCGTGATGCTTTCCGTCAGCACGGTCTCGGTGTTACCGGAATTGACATAGTTGAATATGCCGACTACGCCGATGTCGTTGAATGTCGCGCCCAACTTCGTGTCACTGGAGATGTTCCACGAGGTCTTGGTATGCTCCAGGTCCTCGGTTTTGACTATCGTCTCCTTGGTGGACTGGCTGACCATCGTCCCGGAGGCGATGCTGAAGTTGCCAATCTTGTAAGTGCCTTCGTCGTTGAACGCCTTGAGCTTGTCCTTCTCGTTGTTGCGAATGGTCTGCTCCCAGGCGCTGATTTGCTGGTTGGCCCACTCTATGGAGTCGGTGAATTCCTCGGCTTTGCTGTGCGTGCCGTCTACAATGAGATAGGAAGGATGACCGCCGGCGGCCTGGTGCTGTTCAGGGCTCCACACGCTTTCGTCGCTGTTGGCGCTTCCATAGCCATAGTCACCCTCCTTCAGGCGTGTGTAGTATCTGACCTCTCCTTCCACTTCCTTGCAATATGCATCGCTGTATTCCGGCACCCAGTGCAGGTGGTTTTTGATGATGGCCTTCCAGTTGGGTATGAGCGTTTCGATAACATACTGCTGGGGCAGCACGAAGGTGGTCTTGAACGACAAGCTGGTGCAAATGCTTGACTTGTCGCCCAGCTTGTAGGAGCCGTCGGCCTGCTTGATGAGTCCCACGAATCGTCCCTTGCCAAACAAGAGGTTGGAAGCCCGGCCGATATAGGTGTCGCCGTTGTTTTGCACGTATTTGCTCCCGGAAGGCGTCTTCATCGTGGTGGACACCGAATAGGAGTTCTGCTGCTTCTCCACTTCGATGTCGTCGTAGGCGTTGTTGCGACGCTCCTGGTTGTCAAAGGCGATGAAACGGTTCTTGTTCTTCTTGAAGACGGTTGCCTCCAACACTTCATACTCTATCGTCGGGGTCAAGGTGATGTTTGTCCCGCCGCCAAAGGAGTAAGACGACGTGGTGGTGGTGGTCTTCGTCCTGACATGCACCGAGTCGTTGCTCCATTGGGCATAAGCGGTGCTGCCCGGCGGGCGCCTGAGGATCATGTCGACCTGGTCGGGGGCTCCGGTGACGAAGTTGTTTCCCGTAGTGAGGCCACCCGTCACCACCATATCGAGGGCGTCGGTGTGAGAGTCGGGGGCATGCCACATGGTGGTTCGCCCGTCGACGTTGACGCTGATGGTGAGGTTGCGGATATACCCGGGAGCCGGGTTGGGGAAGCCGGCAACCCATCCATAGCCCACCTTGCCTTCCTCGTCGGACAACACGTCGATGTTGTCCACGTCGAAGACGTCTCCCGGCTGCAGTTCCTTGCCGTCCAACTGCGACACTTGTGCCACGATGGTGGCTGCCGTGGTGCTGGCCTCGTTGGTGATGCTGACGACGGCGTCTTGCGGCACTTCCTTGTGCATCTCCTCCGAGTCAAGGTTCTTGTATTGCTCGCTGACACGGATGGTGAACTCATAGGGCTTGCCTTGCTGGAAGATGGGGTGGCCATAGAGGTATTCGTAGCCCGTCTCGGTGATGTTGAGCACCGGCACGTTCTCCGGCTCGCATGTGATGTCGTCGCGCACTGAAATGCTGCGCTCGCCAAACGCACCGTTCTCCATGTCGTTCTGGGTGACGGTGATGGTGGGCGTGGTGCGCAACTGCCGGATGAGTTTGGCCGAATAGTAGTAGTATTGCTGGTTGGCGTTCGCTTCCTCCAAGGAGTCGCACTTCATCTGCTCCTTGATGGTGTTGGTGGCGTCGATGACGGGCAGGTTGTCCTTGAACACCGGCTCGTTGTCGTAGTCGTTGCCGCCATCGAAGGTGATGCTGTTGACCACGTATTTCAATGGTGGCAGCATGGCTGAGAATTCTCCGGTGAGGGAGTCGGTATGGATATATATGTAATAGGTGTCGTCGAGAGAGCCGCCGGCACGGTAGGCCGTGCTGTGGATGTTGTCGGTGGCGCTCTTCACGGGGATGGGGTTCGTGCCGAACTCCCCGTTTCCGTCCTTGTCGATGATGTAGTTGAACGAGGCTTGCGACTCCTTGCCCAGGCTGAGTTTCAGCGTGGCCTTGCCAAGGCGGTTGACACTCTTGCGGAAGCCGAGTGGTGCATCCTTGTCGGTGAAACCGCCGTTGATGCGCCCGGTGACATTGACGAGCGTGGAGTCGAAGAAGTTGATGGTCTCATCCTGGAAGAAGGCGTATGCGACACCGTCGGAGGGGAAGCGGCTGAACACATGGCCCTCCTTGTATGCCTCGATGCTGTGGCTGCCGATGGGCACGCTGAGTTCATACAAGCCGTTCGCGTCGGTCATCACTTGCTTGTTGCCTTTCTGCGCGATGGTGCCGTCGACCTTGAACATGATGCTGTCGGCGGGGATGTTGGTATCCATGTAGGTCACCTTGCCACGGACGGTGAACGACGACTGGTCGGTGAAGTCGTAGTTGTTGAGCGTCATGCTTCCACCGCTGACGAAGCCGTTGCGAGAGGTGGGCGAGAAGACATGGATGCTCTTCGTCGGGGTGATGGTGTAGGTGCTTCCCGAACCGATGAACGGTATGCCTCTCAGGGTGTACTCGCCGTTGTTGTTGGTGACGGCGTAACGCGAGAGGATGTTGTCCGACGGAACGATGGTCGAGGACTTGATGTTGGCGCCCACCGTTCCATGACGGCCGTTGAGCACGTCGTTGGAGAGTGAGGCGTCTACCACCAGGCGGTCGATGCCCTCGCTCATGGGCCAGTAGAGTTTCAAGCCTGTCTCGTTGCCGCTGAGGATGCGGTCGTTGGTGTTCGCACGCTCCTTGTCGGTGAGGACGTGGTCCCAGACACGCACCTCGCAGAGGTTGCCGTGGAAGGCCTCGGCGTCTTCCATGCCGGTTGCTCCACCCACGGAGAAATGATTGATCATATGGTTGGTGGAATAGTCGAATGCAGTACCCGTGGTGGGGAAGCAATATGTACGAACTGGCGTATTTGAGTAAAAAGCCATCAAGGCGGCAACGTTCACCCCGTCGACCGTATAGAGACACCTGTTTTCATAAATATGATATTTGGGGTCGAGTTCTCCGCCGACGATTGAGGTATAGTCTTTTGTCGAAAGGGGAGACTGCAATACGACGGCTGCCGTGCTGTCTCCAACGGAAACCACTGCTGCACCTTCACTGTTTTGCAGTGTTACCAAAGAATAGACATTGGAAGGAATGGTGAGTCCTGAGTCAAACGTCTTGCCCTTCCACGTCATTGTTTTCAGCGATATGGGTTCTTCAAGGGGCTGGATGATGTGAATCAAGGACATGTAATAGTCAGTTTTCCCATAGATGTCGGGAATCCAAGCGCCATTATGACGGCTGTTGTTTGAGATGCTATCCAATCTTGCCCTTATTTCATCACGCTTGGCTTGGACTTCTTCTTCAGTAGTATAGACATAGGTGTCATAGAGGTCGCAATAGTAATTTGGCTCACCTTTTTCCTCGGCTCGCACATCGATGATGACCCCTTCCGTCCTCCAAAAATCGGTGAATGTCATTTCCGTCATGGAAGGGTCGGAGAATTTCTCCACATAGAGCTTGTATCCATCATCAACCTTGCTGCCCAGACGCAGGCGGCCGAAATCGGGTATCTCGGCGATGACGGCGCCTTCGGAAAGGTTCTCGTCAGGCCTGACAAACAGTTGCACGGTGTAGTCTTTTTCACAGAAGAGCTTGGCCACCTCCGCCGAGTCGGCCACCCACTGGATGCCCGTGGAGGCACCGTTCACACGCTGTGAGAACTGCTGCATGTCGCCTCCCTCGCCGGTGTCGCTGCCGCGGAGTGTGAGGCGCACGCCTTCCACCGACGAGCCTGCCGAACCGAAGGTGACGCGTCCGGAGATGACGCCTGTCGACTGGCAGAAGCCGACGGCGGTGAGCGCGTTCTGGTAGGAGGTGTCGTCGTAGGAGTCCTTGTCGCCGGCGTAAGCCTCTATCTTGTATTCGTAGTAGTAGCCGGGTTGGGCGGTGTTGTCCTCATAGGTGTAGCTGGCGTCGGTGCCGCTGACGGCGTGGATTTTCATGAACTCGCCACCGCTGTTCACATAGCGGCGGTAAAGCTCGAAGTTGGTGTTGGCTGTCCCCACCTGCTTCACCTTCCACGAGACGCGCACGAGGTCGGTATGCTGCCCCTTGGTGGCGTCGAGGGCGGTGACGGTGGAACCGGCGATGACGCCGGCGGTGATGGCGTCGCTCTCGAAGAGGTTGGCGTTGTCGTTGATGGAGAGCTGCACCTTGTAGTCGTATCTCACCCTGTTGTTGGCGATGGTGTTGTCGGAGTACGACAACTTGCTGCCAGAGGCGGGGTTGGCGTCACCCTGTACGGTGGCGAGTTCGCCCCAGTTGCTCGTACCCGCGAGCCGTCTCAGCAGTTGGAACCTCACGGTCTTGGCACTCACCGGCACACGGGAGTATTGCCAGTTGAGCACCACCTTGTCTTCCACGCTGAGGTCCTGCTCCAGACCGTAGATGTCCATGGTGGGATGGGTGTCGACGATGTTCGACTCCGCGTGCCCCAGCATGTCGATGATGCTCTCGGAGGGACTTTCAAGCTCTCTGTCGTTGATGACACCCTCTCCTGCCCATGCCCTGGGGACGTTGAGGATGAGGTATTTGTAATATTTGTTGGGGTCCACGCTGTTGTCGGCGATGGCCTGCTCCTGCGTCGTCCCGATGTTGGGACGTGTGGTGACCTGCCTCCAGCTCTCGCCCGATAACTTCTGGCCGTTGCGGTCGGTCTCCAGGCGGTAGACGTAGGGCACGGTGGCCTCGATGTATTGGTATCCGCTGCCGTAGTCGTGGAAGGCCTGCCAGGCCAGGTCGACCTTGCGGTCAAACTGCAGGTATTCCGCATTGAGGTTTTCCGGTTGTGGCACGGAGGGGAAGAAGTTGCTCTTCGTGACATTGGAGTTGTTGTTCCAGAAATAGGAGTCACTCCCGATGCAATAGAGGGCGTCCTGGATGTCGGCGCTGATGTCTACGCTCTTGAAATTGGCGGCCTCCAGGGGGATGTCGACATTGTAGGTCTTCTCCGTCATCGTCTCGCAGTCGTAAGACTCTTTCTGCAACTTCGTACCGCCATCGTAAAGGTGATAGGTGAAGGTGAAGGCATACTTGCCTACGTGCTTGCGGTTTTCTTTCAAGGCCACCGGCACGTCGTCGGGAAGGGCGGGAAGCGTCACGACCATCTTGCGCACATCGGTGCGCTCGATGGTGAAGTCGTTGGCATCGAAGCCTTTCAGCCCCATGGTGGGACTGCAATAGGCGGAGCCGAGCTTCATGTCATACCAACTGCCGTTGTTGTGCTGGTAGTGGTAGTAGAAAGTCCATGTCTTGTTGGCCAACTCTGGTGGATAGTAGTAGTCGATCTTGGCATAGGTGAGGTCGTTGTCCGAACCTTTCCACACCCAGAATTGCTCATTGGAGTAGCTCAGCATCTTGGCGCCTCCACTGGCATTGGAGAGGTAGGCGATGCCACCTTGCAACTCGTTGTTGGCGAAGACGTTGTAGTTCTCGTTGTTGTCACTTGACATTTCCTTGGTATACACTGTCACCAATTTGTATGTCTGACTACCGGAGACGGCCTTGATGTAGCCATCCTTCGCCCACGTGTTTTTGAAGCTAAGGTCGGTGAGAAGCACCGAGAAGTTCAAATGGTCGGTGTAACTCGTCATGGTATAGTATTTCGACTTCTTCATGTCGTCGGCATGAAGGGCGGTCGAAAAACCTGGCAGGAAGGACATCAAAATGATGATGACCAAGGCCCGCGGGGGTGAAAAACGTAGGATTCGTCTTTTCATATGCTTGTGGTTTTGTTTTTTCTTAGAATATATGGGAGGTGGGATCCAAGGTTAAAGGCTGGTCATTCGTCCCACAGGGACTTGCTGGCGGCGCCTGGCTCGGCATCGTCCCAGCTTGACGTGTTGCTCTCTCCAAAGGAGGCGTCGAGTTTTGAGTCTGAGTTGTAGCCCACCAGCCCGGACTCTCCTTCCGGGTCGTAGGAGTTCATAAACGGCGAAATACAGACTACTTCGGCCTGCGGACGCTCATATCTCTTTTTCGTTTTCATCGGCATGGAGATTGTTATTGGACGACAACGGCCTTCCCTCCGTGGAGGTGGAGGCCTGGCTGGGTGGGACGGCCGGGAAGCCGGCGGCCATCGATGGAGAACCATGTTTCCTTTCCGCTCCGTTGCACGCCGGGGACGGTCTGGATGGCATCGGGAATGTCATCCTCGTAGGTGAGCGACAGGTTGGCGTCTGAACCCAGGTTGCCAAGTTCGGAGGTCAGCACCCGGAGATAGGCGCGGTTGGCGCCCAGGGTGCCGCCCGACGTGCGGCGGAACGTCCCTTGGTAGAGGATCATGTTGGTGTATTCATCGTTGGCGCCCGATGTCTCGCCTATCAGCGTCGGCTCTGTCACGCCCACCAGCATGTTGTTGCCGTAGTCTTCCTCCATGCCGGCATAGCCCACCTCGTCGGCATTCACTCGCAGCACGTCGACATAAGGTGCGGAGTTCTCCGCCTTGTGGACGAGCACCCCGCAGCCGGCCTTGAGCACCCAGACGCGCTTGATGTACACCTGCTTGTCGGCTGGCCGCAATTCGGTGGGGATGTAGAAGAGCCAGTTGGAACCGTCGTCCACGTCCTGGAACGTGGCATTGCCGCAGAAGGTGGTCAACTCGTTGGTGTGGTCGAAACGACCATAGACCTTGGCTTTGCCGAAAACCTGGTTGCCGACGATGGCGGCTGGCAGGATGACGCTCACCTCCTTTGTCAGCACGTTGTTGATGGGGTGTTCGTTGTCGCCACCCCAGTAGACGGAGTCGGAAAGGGCGCCGATTTCTATGGTTCCCAACAGGTCGTTCTCATCACGCTCGCCATAACTCAACAGGAGTGTCTTCATATGATCTACCGACATGGCACTGCCCATGTCGATTCTTTTCAAGGTGCCCTTGACGTCCCACAAGGTGCCCGTTTCACCAGCGTCGGCAGGCTCGAAGTCTGTGTCGCCTTCGACATGCAGCTCTTCCAAGACGTAATTGCCCCATAACGCACCATTGCGCACCGTCGTCACATTGGCGGGGATGGTGAGCGACCTCTGGGCGCGTCCCACCTCCGTCAGACCTTCGATGATGGTCTGGTTTTCATCTTCGTACTCAAAATCCTGTGCCGTGGCCTGGGTGCAAAAGCACAACAGGCACAACAACATGCCAATAGTGTGTAATCGTATTCTCATTCTCATCGTTTGCGATTTGAGGCTTCCGCCTTCTGGTTATGTATTAATTGGTGTTTTTAATGTCTGATGATGTCTGAAAAAAGGGCTTCATCCCTGCCAAGGGCGCTCCCAACGAATTGAACAAAAGTCAAAAGCGCGTGGAATGCACCTAAGATAATGCAAAAATAGTAAAAAATCCTATTAAACAAACAAAATCAACCTTTTTTCGTTTTCAACTGTAACGATTTTATCATTTTTCCCGTTTTTTTTACAGGAAAATATGCCAGAATTGTACGGTGGGCCACACCTGCGAGGCATGTGCCCGCACTAACACCAGAGTGCCCCAGAAATCCTCCTACTTGCAACTAAGACCTCCTTCTTGCTACTAAGACCTCCACTTGCTCATAGAACCCAAAGCCGAAACTTCCCTAGAAATTATCCGGGCAGGTCTTGCACCCGCCAGGATGTTCTACTTAAATCAATCTTGGGATCCATTCAAATACGAAAATCATAATGTTTTATATATAATTGTCATTTAGCAAGTTATCATCTCATTTGTATAGCCAGGCGAACCTGACTTTATCTTTCTCTAATGAAGGGGCATAGAAGTCTTGGGGCCTACTATGATAGAACATTGTCATGATCAAATCAAACATGAAATTCATAATCCTTGATTTTTAAATGTTACACTTTTCTGTTTCTAATCTCATTTGTCTTGCCAGGCGAACCCGGCTTTGTTTTTTCTGATGCAAAGATATGGCGGATCCGACCGTCACCAATGTTTTTTTGTGTTTTCTTTCCCCAAAGCATGCGACATACCGCGTTTTATGCGACATTCTCCCCCACCCCCTTCCATATTTGTCGCAAAACAGTCCGCTGTATTCACAACATGGCATCTCCGCTATGCTCATCCACCATTGTAAACCCTCCCCAGTTCACAACATTCACGCCGCTGCTGACACACCTTTATGCCTAAGACCGCGGAGCAGTCAAAATTTATGAATAATTACATGGTAATTCGTGTTCCTTTTTTCACGCTTCAAAAAGCATAGGGGGGCAACAACCCCGAAGGGGTGGCAGAATGACAACTTCATACTCGTCATATCGTTGCTCTGCCACCCCTTCGGGGTTGTTGATTTCATTTCATCGTCAAGCAGGGGTTACGCTTCGCTCCACCACCTGCCTGTGGTCGTCCCAGCCCTTCGGGCTTCCAATGATGCAGATGGCGCGTCCTCCTTTCCTCCTCTACGCCGTAGACCGATTTAATATGAAACGATAGCCCCAATCACGCCTAAGATGAAGACCAAACCGTATATTACCAGAGCAATGATGGCGAGTATGCCCCAGAACTTCACGGCTGAATTAAAATTACGGAGTGCTTCTTCATAGATATCTTGCCTGTTTGACCTGATAGCGGTTTTCATCTTGTTGGCGTAGTTGAGCATTTTTATTACAGGGTACATACAAATTGCTCCAATAATGATATATAACAAGCCTCCAAAAACACCTATAATACCATTAAAATCACCAAAACCTAAATCAAGATTAGAAGCCGCAAAGCCACCAAATGCCATAATCACTAATCCTGCGATGATGAGGAGGACGTATGTTATAATCCCCAAGATAGCCAGGAATTTAACCCATTTTGAAATGGATCCCAAGAAGTATTTTGCATTATTGCTCACCACGAGGGTAGCATTCTCACGATACCCGCCTATCACTGTCTCTTCTGATTGGTTGGAGCCGTATCCCGACTGGTTGTAATTGTTCATGATTTTCACAAATATGCACCACCTTGATTGGACTATATTAACAAATTGCTGAATAACAACAAGTTACTCTACGCAATGCCAAATCGGAAGTTCTATTTGACCTTGGTGGCGCTTTTCAAAGTTAATAAAGCTCCGACTGACAGGACAAAATTAGTAAAAAAAATCGAAAACAGAATCCTTTTGGACGAAAAAAATAAAGGTTGGATAAAATCTCCCATGGTTTGGGGCTTCACCCCTTCCTGTGATCACCTCAGGCCTTCAGCCTTCCAATGAGCCCGTGACGCATCCTCCCTTCTTCCTCTACTCCATAGACCATTTACACCAAAGACCCCAAATCCCCTTACTCCATAGCCCCTTTTCACACCAACGTGGTCAAAATCCCTTCCTCCTCAACTCTTTAGACCAAGGGCCTGGGCGAAAGCAGAACCACTCACATCGCCATTCATAGCCAGCGCGAATTCCACCACTTCGAAATCGTAGTTTTTCAAGAGTTCTGCGAATGTTCCCGCCACGATGTCAACAGGGTTCTTGAAGGCGCCACAGCCCCAAGCACCGAGAATCACCACCTCGTTGCCTTCCCTTGCTGCGATGTCGAGTATCTTCTTGATGCGTGAACGAATCGCCTCCTCGTAGTTGCCCGGGAGCATCCCTACCCTCCTCAACTCTGGAGCAGCACATGTGATGACATTGACACGATACCACTCATCACGTCTCATCATCTGAGGATACACCGGGTCTGTGCGCTCATCTGTCTTGAACACGATGACATCCGGCGTGTAGATAAGGTCGTCATTGCCCATGAAATCCATTTCATGCGCACGATGCATCGCGATATGTTTATTATAGAACGGCTTTCTCATCGCCTGAAGGCACGGCAACAAGGTGGAACACCGACAGAGCGACTCCTCCTGGGCACCGGCTGTGTAGGGCGCACCGCCTACGAAATGGTTGTTGGCAAAATTCAGAACGGCCACTTTCTTCCCTTTGTAGCCTTTCGCCGCCTCGAAACTACGTTTGCCCGACACGACATATCTGGTGTCGACCGTGTCAGGAACAGGTTGGTCGATGTTGTCCTCTTCCTCTATCATAAACTGGTTGTCGATGGAATGTTCCACCGCCTCCATCAGTTCCGGGATGGTGTCATAGCAATTTGCCGTGTCTGTCATCACTTCATAATTGATTTTCCTGTAATTGTATGCCATAAGTCAAAAACTAAAATGTGGTGTTTTATGTAAAAGTGAAAAAATAACTTGGTAATATTTTAACATATAATTACCATATAATTAATCATAAATTCTTGCTTTGTCAAGCGTCTCCTTCGTCGCCGAGCGGCTGTGCGTCAGAATTTTTGGTTAATTCTTGGACGAGCCAAGCGGCAGAGCCGAGCGCGTGTTCTTTATTATTCATCCCATTTCATTTTTTTATCGTCACTATATATCATTTTTTTCATCATTCTCCATAATGACCTCTCATATATTCATACCAAAAACATGGGAAGAGTAAATAACTCATATCATCCATTCTTGTTTCCACATATTTCCAACGCCATAAGGTTCATTTGCTTGCATTGCTCTGCCGTGATCATCTTACACAATTTTTTAAACACTTATTCAAAAAAGCCGACAAAACAAACAAAAGGCATTGATTGGTGTGCCCTTGATGCTCGGCTGTGCCTTTGTGCTCGGCAACGGCAAAGCCGATGCCTACAAAGAACGGTGCACACCCAGTTTCTCTGCCACCACCTGCACTTCAACTTCAATCATCGTTATCGCGATGGTGATGCTTCATGGTCTGTTCTCCGTTTCATTTCCCGTTCTCCGTAGGTTGCGGCTTTGCCGCTGCCCTGGCCACCACCTGCACTTCAACTTCAATCATCGTTATCGCGATAGTGATGCTTCATGGTCTGTTCTCCGTTTCATTTCCCGTTCTCCGTAGGTTGCGGCCTAAGACCAAAACACGTTATGCTTTTCACGCCTAAACTTAAAACTGTTTACTTAAGTTTCGGAAGTTCGGTTATATTGGCATTCAATTACTTACAGTAGCTTCATTTAAAAAATGTATGGATAATCAAATGATGATTCCATCAAAACACCTCCATTTGCGAGGATTTTTCACTTCATACTTGATTTGTTATATCTTGGTTTGATGTTGAACGAACCCCGAAGGGGTGGCCAGAGTACAGGCAGG
>JAFWSS010000102.1 GCA_017524385.1 Prevotella sp. | reverse complement strand
GTTCGACCGTAATGGTTATCTGTATCACGGAAGAGTGAAGCAACTGGCTGACGCAGCCCGTAAAGGTGGACTTAATTTTTAAACGATCATGGCAATCAATAGAGTAAAAATCAATAGTGATTCTGAGTTGAAGGACCGCCTCGTGGCTATCAACCGCGTCACAAAGGTGACTAAAGGTGGTCGTACATTCACGTTCGCTGCCATCGTCGTTGTGGGCGACGGAAACGGCGTCATCGGATGGGGACTGGGCAAAGCTGGTGAAGTGACTTCTGCTATAGCTAAAGGAGTCGAGGCTGCCAAGAAGAACCTTGTGAAAGTTCCCGTGCTCAAAGGTACGATTCCTCATGAGATGGAAGTTGCTTTCGGAGGTGCAAAGGTGTTCCTAAAGCCTGCTGCTCCTGGTACAGGGATGGTGGCTGGTGGTGCCATGCGCGCAGTCCTCGAAAGTGCCGGCATCACTGACGTCCTGGCTAAGTCGAAGGGCTCTTCTAACCCGCACAACCTCGTGAAGGCCACCATCAAGGCTCTCTGCGAGATGCGTGATGCATACACTGTCGCTGGCGACCGTGGCATTTCAATGCAAAAAGTATTTAGAGGATAAGGAGGATGTGATATGGCTACAATCAAAATCAAGCAGATTAAGAGCAAAATCGGTTACCCCGCAGACCAAAAGCGCACTCTTGAGGCTCTTGGCCTTCGCAAGATCTCGCAAGTGGTCGAGAAGGAGGACAATCCTTCCGTACGCGGTATGATACGCAAGGTGCAGCACCTGGTGACCATAGTAGAATAATCAAACAGACATTTTAAAGCGTAGGATTTATGAAATTACATACATTGAAACCCGCTCCCGGATCCACTCACTCCCGTCGTCGCATTGGTCGTGGCACCGGTTCTGGTCTGGGTGGTACATCCACACGTGGCCACAAAGGCGCAAAGTCGCGCTCTGGTTACAAAAGGAAGGTTGGCTTCGAGGGTGGCCAGATGCCACTCCAACGCCGTGTCCCGAAGGCCGGATTCAAGAACATCAACCATAAGGAGTATTTCGCAGTCAACCTCTCAACGCTACAGAAGCTTGCTGACAAGGGACTGACGAAAGTCGGAGTTGAGGAACTCAAGGCTGCCGGCCTCACCAATGGCAAGGAACTCATCAAAATCCTTGGCATGGGAGAGCTCACCACACCTCTCGAAGTGGTGGCTCATGCCTTCTCGAAAACTGCTGAGGCTGCCATCCTCGCAGTTGGTGGTAAAACAACTATAATCTAAGTAAATGAAAAAGTTTATCGAGACACTGAAGAACATTTGGAAGGTGGAGGACTTGCGCAAGCGCATCGGTATCACCATCCTGTTCACTGCGATTTATCGCTTTGGTTCGTTTGTCGTGCTCCCTGGCATTGATCCGGAAAAGTTGGGACAACTGCAGGAACAGACCCAGGGCGGTTTGATGTCGCTCCTCGACATGTTCTCCGGTGGTGCTTTCTCCAACGCGTCTATGTTCGCGCTGGGAATCATGCCATACATCTCTGCCTCCATCGTGATGCAGTTGCTCGCTGTCGCTGTGCCTTATTTCCAGAAAATGCAGCGCGAAGGTGAAAGTGGAAGGAAGAAGATCATGTGGTACACTCGTATTCTCACGGTGGCCATCTTGCTCTTCCAAGCTCCTTCATACCTCATCAACCTCAAGGTGCAGTCGCAAACTGCATTGAACCCTTCCATCTCATGGACGTGGTTCATGTGGACAGGGCTCTTCATCTTGGCGGCTGGCAGCATGTTCATCCTTTGGCTCGGTGAACGCATCACCGACAGGGGCGTGGGCAATGGCATTTCGCTCATCATCATGATCGGTATCATCGCACGCCTGCCGAGTGCGTTCGCGCAGGAAGTCACCAATCGTTTCACCGAAACACAGGGGGGTGGTGTCATCATGCTCATCATTGAGCTGTTGATCCTGTTTGCCGTGGTTTGTGCTTCGATTCTCTTGACACAGGCTGTGCGAAAGGTGCCGGTGGAGTACGCCCGCCGTGTACAAGGCAACAAAACCTATGGTGGGGCCCGACAGTACATTCCATTGAAGTTGTTTGCTGCCAACGTGATGCCTATCATCTTCGCTCAGGCGCTGATGTTCATACCGCTCGCTCTCGTGCAGTATACCACCGACAGCACCAACTCTGTGATGCACTCGCTCCTTGACCACACCAGCTTGCTCTATAATGTGGTTTTCGCGATTCTCATCATCGCGTTCACCTATTTCTACACGGCCATCACTCTCAATCCCACACAGATGGCTGAGGATATGAAGAGAAACAACGGGTTCATTCCGGGTATTAAGCCAGGTAAACCCACTGCCGATTACATCGACACGATCATGTCGCGCATCACTCTGCCTGGTTCGCTCTTCATAGCGTTCATCGCTGTCATGCCGGCCTTTGCAAGCCTTTTGGGAGTGCCTCAGGGATTCGCACAGTTCTTCGGCGGTACTTCGCTGCTGATTCTCGTCGGTGTGGTGATTGATACGCTGCAGCAGATTCAGAGCCATCTGATGATGCGCCATTACGACGGATTGCTCAATTCCGGACGCACACGTGGCAACGTTGGAACTTCGGCATATTGATGCCCTGCAATGAGTATATTTCTCAAGACGGAAGATGAAATCGAGCTGATGAGGCGGGCCAACAGGCTTGTTGGCCTTACGCTCGCCGAACTCGCTCGACATATCAAACCGGGTGTCTCAACTCTCCAACTTGACAAGATAGCTGGAGAGTTCATCCGCGACAATGGGGCAACACCGACTTTCAAGGGGTTCCCAAACCCCTATGGAGGTCCTTTCCCAGCAAATATCTGCACGTCGGTGAATGATGTCGTCGTACATGGCGTACCCAATGCTAAGACGGTGCTGCATGAGGGTGACATCATCTCCATCGACTGTGGAACGCTGCTCGAGGGCTTCAACGGAGACTCGTGCTACACGTTCTGCGTTGGGGAGGTGAGTCCTGAGGTTAGAAGGTTGCTCGCCACAACGTATGAGTCACTTTACAAGGCCATCGACGTCGCTGTGGCGGGGCATCACGTGGGAGACATCGGTTCGACTGTGCAGGACTACTGCGAGGAGCGAGGCTACGGCATCGTAAGGGAACTCACCGGCCATGGCATCGGGAGAAAGATGCACGAGGACCCGATGGTTCCAAACTACGGACGGCGTGGCAACGGACCGCTGCTCAAAGCGGGTATGTGCATCGCCATAGAGCCGATGGTCACCATGGGCGACAAGGCTGTGGTGCTCGCACCTGACAAATGGTCGGTGCTCACTCGCGACCACCGACCGGCTGCACACTTCGAGCATACCATCGCCATTCGTCGCGGTAAGTCGGAAATATTATCATCTTTCGAGGAAATAGAATCAATAGTAGGAAAAATTAGTTAGATTATGGCAAAGCAAGCCGCAATTGAGCAAGACGGTACCATCGTGGAGGCTCTCTCCAATGCGATGTTCCGTGTCGAGTTAGAGAATGGGTGTCCCATCACTGCCCACATCTCGGGCAAGATGAGAATGCACTACATCAAAATCTTGCCTGGCGACAAGGTGAAGGTCGAGATGAGCCCTTATGACCTGACTAAAGGCAGGATAGTGTTTAGATACAAATAATTATCAGTTATGAAGACAAGAGCATCATTGAAGAAGCGCACCCCTGAATGCAAAATCGTGCGTAGGAAGGGACGTCTTTTTGTCATCAACAAGAAGAACCCAAAATACAAACTTCGTCAGGGTTGAGCGTAAAAAAGGGCAGTGAGTGCCCACTAAGAAAAAACATTCATTAATTTTAATTTCAAACATGGCAATAAGAATTGTTGGAGTAGATTTGCCCCAAAACAAGCGTGGCGAAATCGCATTGACCTATATCTACGGAATAGGTCGAAGTAGTTCAGCAAAGATATTGGACAAGGCGGGAGTGGACCGTGGACTAAAGGTCAACGAATGGTCTGACGACCAAGCTGCCAAAATCCGCGAGATTATCGGAGCTGAGTACAAGGTGGAAGGCGACCTCAGGTCGGAAATCCAAATGAACATCAAGCGTCTCATGGACATCGGCTGCTATAGGGGCGTAAGGCATCGTAACGGTCTTCCGGTACGCGGACAGAGCACTAAGAACAACGCCCGCACCCGAAAGGGAAAGAAGAAGACTGTCGCTAACAAGAAAAAGGCTACCAAGTAATCAAGAACTAAGTTTTACACTACTATGGCAAAGAAAACAGTCACTTCGAAAAAAAGAAATGTCAAGGTGGATGCTCTTGGACAATTGCATGTCCACAGTTCATTCAATAACATCATCGTGACTCTGGCCAACAGCGAGGGTCAGGTCATCTCATGGTCTTCGGCTGGAAAAATGGGATTCCGAGGATCGAAAAAGAACACTCCCTACGCAGCACAGATGGCTGCTGAGGATTGCGCCAAGGTGGCTTATGACCTCGGCTTGAGAAAAGTCAAGGCATATGTCAAGGGACCGGGAAACGGACGTGAGTCGGCCATCAGGGCCATACATGGAGCTGGCATCGAGGTAACCGAAATCATCGACGTCACACCACTGCCTCACAACGGATGCCGGCCGCCAAAACGCCGTCGCGTATAATCAAACATAAGCACGGGGGAATGCCGGAGAGGCACTACCTTCGTGCAATAAGAAACATAGCAATATTTTTTACAGTATGGCAAGATACATAGGACCGAAATCAAAAATTGCGCGCCGCTTCGGAGAACCGATCTTCGGCGCCGACAAAGTTTTGTCCAGGAGAAACTTCCCTCCAGGACAGCATGGCAACAACAGAAGACGCAAGCAGTCGGAGTATGCTGTCATGTTGGCAGAGAAGCAAAAAGCCAAGTACACTTATGGGGTGCTTGAGCGCCAGTTCAGAAACATGTTCGAGAAGGCTGCTAAAGCCGAAGGCATCACAGGCGAGGTGCTGCTTCAAAACCTTGAGAGCAGGCTCGACAATGTTGTCTTCCGTCTCGGAATAGCACCAACTCGCGCTGCTGCACGCCAACTCGTAAGCCACAAGCACATTGTGGTCGATGGGAATGTTGTCAACATCCCGTCTTACTCTGTTAAGCCCGGTCAAGTGGTGGGCGTGCGCGAGAAGTCTAAGTCGCTTGAGGTGATTCAAGACTGTCTTGCAGGGTTCAACCATAGTAAATATCCCTGGATGGAATGGGACGAAGCTTCTAAGAGTGGAAAGTTCCTGCACAAACCAGAGCGCGCTGATATTCCTGAGCAAATCAAGGAGCAGTTAATCGTTGAGTTGTACTCTAAATAAACAATCATTAATGGCGATATTAGCATTTCAAAAACCCGACAAAGTCGTAATGTTGGAGGCGAACGATAAGTTCGGTAAGTTCGAATTCCGTCCTCTGGAGCCTGGCTTTGGCGTAACCATCGGTAACGCTCTCAGGCGAATTCTTCTCTCCTCGCTCGAGGGCTTCGCCATCAACACTATCAAAATTGGTGGTGTTGAGCATGAGTTCTCGTCTGTTCCTGGAGTAAAGGAGGATGTCACCAACATTATCTTGAATCTCAAACAAGTGAGGTTCAAGCAATTAGTAGAAGAATTCGAGAACGAGAAAGTTAGTATCACCGTGGAGAATTCCACAGAATTCAAGGCTGGTGATATAACCAAGTATCTGACTGGATTTGAAGTGTTAAACCCTGATTTGGTGATTTGTCATTTAGATGTCAAAGCGTCGATGCAACTCGACATTACCATCAACAAGGGGCGTGGATACGTTCCTGCTGATGAGAACCGCGGATTCTGCACCGATGTCAACGTAATTCCAATCGATTCTATCTACACCCCAATCCGTAACGTGAAGTACACTGTCGAGCCTTACAGGGTCGAGCAAAAAACCGACTACGACAAACTCGTACTCGAGGTGTCTACGGATGGTTCCATTCACCCGAAGGATGCCTTGAAAGAGGCTGCCAAAATCCTCATTCATCACTTCATGCTCTTCTCTGATGAGAAAATCACGCTCGAAACACGTGACACTACTGAGAACCAGGAGTTTGATGAGGAAGTCCTTCACATGCGTCAACTCCTCAAGACCAAACTTGTCGAGATGAACCTTAGCGTCCGCGCTCTCAACTGTCTCAAAGCTGCTGACGTGGAAACTCTTGGCGACTTGGTGCAGTTCAACAAGACCGACCTGCTCAAGTTCCGCAACTTCGGTAAGAAATCGCTCTCTGAGCTTGATGATTTGCTCGAGAGTCTGAATCTTTCGTTTGGAACCGATATTTCAAAGTACAAAATTGAAAAGTAAAAACGAGAAATGAGACATAATAAGAAATTCAACCATTTGGGTCGTACTGCTGACCATCGCAATGCCATGCTTGCTAACATGACCATTTCGCTGATCATGCACAAAAGAATCACTACGACTCTCGCTAAGGCAAAGGCCTTGAAAAAGTATGCCGAGCCGCTGATCAACCGTGCAAAGGACGACTCTACACACTCACGTCGTGTCGTCTTCAGCTATCTCCAGAACAAAGAGGCCCTGAAGGAACTCTACGGGCCCGTGGCTGAGAAAATTGCCGACCGTCCCGGTGGATACACACGCATCATCAAACTCGGTTACCGTCAAGGTGATGCTGCTCAGACTTGCTTCATCGAACTTGTCGATTTCGACGAGAACATGGCAAAGGTCGCCAAGACTGGAAAGAAGACTCGTCGTAGCCGTCGCAAGTCTTCTGGAGCTGAAACAGCCCAGGCTGATGCTGCTGCTCCCGTGAAAGAGGAAACAGCTGAATAAAAAGCAGTTTGTTGCGTATTATGATAGAATCCCCTGGCTGCAACGTCGGCCAGGGGATTTTTGTGTAGGGTTTTCCCTATCTTCTTTTGGGGATTTTCCATTTGAGATGACATCGGATATGTTTACTTTTGCCAACGTGAAGAGGTGGCTTCTGATAACGGGATGAAGAAATAGCCGGAAAAGTAGAATTCCACGCTTCCATGTCGAAAAAAAACATTATATTTGCACGACTTCAATTGGATAAGAAAATGAAAAGGTTTTTTGTTTACATCTCATGCGCGGCCCTGTTGCTCACGGGCTGCGGCACATACACTGGTTCGGGGGCTTTCACTGGAGCTCATTTCGGCTCCATACTAGGCTCTGCAATAGGAGGTATCTCGGGTGGACCAAGGGGGAGCGACGTGGGCACAATCATCGGAATGGCGGGGGGAGCGGTCGTGGGAGCTGCCATCGGAAGTGCCCATGATGAAGCCAACCGTCGAGAGGTGCATGAGCGTTACGAGCAGGTGCAACGCAACAAGCGACAGCGTCAGCAGGACTATCCCGACAGGCGTTATGATGACGACTACGGCTACTATGACCCTACGGGTTCGGGCGATGACAGGCTCTACGACTTCAATGGTTCCGACTATACAGGCGACTACTCTGCTTCAAGCGCAAGGGTGATGTCACCAGGTGCTTCCAGCATCGAGGAAATCAGTTCTGGCTATTCGGTCAACAACAAGATTGAGGTTCGCAACCCAAGGTTCGTCGATGACAACAGAGACGGGTACATCAACTCCAACGAGGTGAGCAAGGTGATTTTCGAGGTATATAACAATTCCGACCAGATGCTTTATGACTTGCAGCCCATCGTGGTGGAGTCTTCTGGAGTGAAAAACCTCTATATCTCGCCTTCCATCCATGTAGAGCACCTCGCACCAGGGAAGGGAATACGCTACACTGCCATGGTGAAGACGGGTAGGATGAAGGATGGAAACGCCACCTTCTGCATTTCTGTCCTACAGGGTAACCGGGTGATGTCAAACGTCACCGAGTTCACCGTCAGGACTATAAGGTGAATTGAAGGTTGCATCAAACAGAAACAACCATAGAGGTCATGGAATTTTTTTTCCATGACCTCTTGTGTGTTTTATAGGAGATGTAGGAGGTGGCTGAAGGCTATTCCTTTACCGCGACGCATTCCATTTCCACCAGCCATTCCGGACGGCAAACCTTGCCTTGAAGCAGCACGTGGGGTGTCTCGGGGTAGGCCTTGTGGAGGAATTCCTCCACCAATTCACGGTCGGAGGGGTCTCTCAGATATACAAGGAAATATTGGATGTCTCGCATTGTGGCTTCACCGTCGTGCAGCAGTGCTCCAATGTTTTCCAACAGACGGGCCGTCTGCCGCTGGATGTCGCCAACATACATGGCCTTGCCATACTTGTCGATGCTGGCGGTGCCTGAGATGAAGATGGTCTGTTTGCCGTCAAGGTCAAGGCGTGTGCCACGCTCGAATGATACACCGTATTCGTGGGTGGGATTGAGGTTGTCGAGAGCATGGAGGTATTTCTTGTCCGTCTCTTTCACTTCGGGGTAGGTGAGGAAGTCGATGGCCACTGATGCGCTGCGGGTTTGAGAGAAGCCGCCGATGCCGGTGCTGGCGATGAAATGGGTCTCTGGGGTCAGACCTTGGTTGCGGAAGATGTCGTTGCGGGCGCGCACCATGCCTTCGTAATTCACGTCGATGTCGGCCACATAAATCCATGTCCTCACGCAGTGCTCTTTCAGCGTCAGACCTTTCTGCTTCATCTTCTCAAGGTATTTGTTGAAGATGAGCATCGCTTGGATGTAGGAGTTCATGCCTCGTGTCTCTTCCTCGCTCAGGCGTATGCTGTCAAGGATGAAATTGTCGGGGCCGTCCGACGTCTTCACCAGGATGGTGATTTTCGAACCGTCGAGGGGGGGCTGCTCGATGATGGAGCAGGCAGCCTTGCTGAGAATGGATTGGTAGAGGGTGGAGCCGACGAGGTCGCTGTATTGGTTTTGGGCATCGCTGAGAAACACCTTGGTGAGTTGGAGGTGGCGGCCGGCAGCCTGCTCTTCTTCCAAATAGGTGAAAAGGGTGAGGTGAAGCTCACTCAAGCGGTGTGCAAAACGCTCTCTTCCCTTAGGTGCAATGATGATGTATTTGTCCATTACTATGTGTAGCTATTGGCGTGATTTTTGTATGCAAAGGTAATGAAAATAGAGCGCAATGCAAAGTAAAACACAAAGTTTTTGCTTTCATTGCCTGCTTTGCCGAGGTGCGGTGTGACGCTGCTTTGTGACTGAAGCGAGGAAGATGTCGGCGGAAAACTGCTTTCGCTCACCCCGTGGTATCTGGAGGGAAGTATTCAAAAACTCACTGATGCTGTTGTCGCGATGGTAAATTTAGCAAAAATTCTGATTAAGCTCGTTGTTGAATTGGATTTTTTGCCTATATTTGCAATATGAAAGCCCGACTGTCTCTTGCCATTCTGCTGTCGCTGCTGTTGGTCGCATGCAGCAACACCTTCACCACGCAAACCAAGGAGAAGGTGATACTGATATGCCATGTCACCGAAAAGGTGGAGAAGGAATGCGAGATAGGGTCTGGGAAGGCCGGACAGCCTGCCGTGAAAGGCGAAGGATACCGTGGCATTGTCACCATCCCTTCCTCGGCCAACGGTTATTACATCGACGCCATCGGCGAAAGCGCTTTCAGCGGATTCGCAGGGATGACTTCCGTGGTGATTCCCCCAAGCATCACTGCCATTGGCGACAGGGCGTTCATGGAATGTGACGGACTCACTTCGGTCGTTCTGCCTTCCAGGGTGAAGACTTTCGGAGAGGGGGTCTTCGCCTCGTGCAAGCAACTGCGTATGGTGAGGTTCCGATGCCCTTTGGAACGTGTCTCCGACCATATGTTCGATGGGTGTGAGCTCTTGCAAGCTCTTGAACTTCCGAAGGGGGTGAAAAGCGTGGGCGACTACGCCTTCAAGGACTGTCGCTCACTCAGGGAACTGACCCTGCCTTCTGGCGTGACATCCATAGGCATGGAGGCGTTCATGGGATGCCAGGCATTGGAGGCGATGGTCATTCCCGAGGGCGTTACGACAATCGGTGACGGAGCTTTTGAGAATTGTTACAACCTTGTCTCGATACACATTCCGGCGAGTGTGAAAAGCATTGGGACGGCGGCTTTCAGAAACTGCCCAAGACTGGTGTCCATCACCGTGGATCCTGAAAACAAGGTGTTTGACTCTCGCAATGGCTGCAACGCCATCGTGGAGCACGCCACAGATGCCATCTTGGTGGGATGTGCCAAGACGCGAATACCAGCCACCGTCACCACCATAGGCGACGGGGCGTTTGCTTACTCCCAAGGGCTCACCTCACTCAACTTGCCGCCGGGGATGACTGGCATCGGAGACCAGGCTTTCGCACATTGCCCCAACTTGAAGTCGGTCTCACTGCCTTCAAGCCTCACCAGCATTGGGGAGACGCCTTTCCTCGGATGCAACGAACTCTCTTCCATCTCCGTCAACAGCGAGAACCCGGTTTTCGACTCTCACAACAAATGCAACGCCATCATTGAGACACATACCAACACTTTGCTCTATGGATGCAGAAACACCACCATTCCATCGGTGGTGACGAAGATTGGACCAAAGGCTTTCGCTGCTTGCCAAGGACTCACGTCCATACGGCTGCACGAGGGAGTGAAGGTCGTGGGCGAACAAGCCTTCGCCAATTGCTCCAACCTCAAGGGTGTCTCCCTGCCGTCAAGCCTCTCTAGCATTGGCGACATGGCTTTCAGCGAATGTCAAGCATTGGCCACCCTGGAGGTGAGGATGAGGCGTCCACCTGTCATTGGAACCAATACGTTCCGCAATAGTGGAAAGGCTAAGCTACTCGTGCCGAAGGGAAAGAAAGGAGAATATCTTTCCGCTAACATATGGAAAGATTTCGCCACCATCGAGGAGCATTGAGAATTGCTCCTATGTCCTCCTATGAGTCCTATTGCTACAGCGTCCTATGGTCTCCTACAGCGTCCTATGGTCTCCTACAGCGTCCTATATCCTTCCTACAGCGTCCTGTTATCTCCTACAGCGTATATCCTTCCTACAGCGTCCTCTCCTGAAAACAATTCGGGGCAGCCAAGCGGCTGCCCCGAGTTGTTATAGGGAGTGAGGATTGTTAATCCCACAAGCTTTTAGACGTAGGTAAGTCATTCACGTCGTCTTCCAAGTCCAATGTACCTATGTTGGAATCCATTCCGGTACCCACGTCGCTGGGGTCGCCTATGGGCAGGTCTTCCAGGACGGAATCCTGAAGGTTGACAACTATCAATTCTGTGACAGGTATGATATATTGCTTTTTCATTTTCATTTGAATGGAATTAGTTTAGACTTACTTGACAGTGATTTTCTTCCCTTTGACGATATAGATGCCAGACTGGGTGGGCTGGCCGTTCAGCTGCTGTCCCTGGAGGTTGTAATAGACAGGTTCTGCATCGCTCATCCCTATGCCCGGATTGCTGATGGAGTTGAGGTCGTCACCGTCGAATACGATGGTGAAGCCGTTGATGCTTCCATAATTCGGGTTCATTTCAGAGGTGAGGAACTGCATATAGCCTTGGTGGCCTGAACTTGTCACACCCTTGGGCTGTACACGATAGAAACCTACATATGTGCGCTCTTGTGCAGAACCATCCCAGTTCTCTACATCGTCACCTTCTTCCCAGTCTGCTTTTGCCGTATTATAGGTAAGCACATAGTTGGTGTTGTCACCATCATACATGTTGACTTTACCTTTCTTCAGTTTCGCCAGCATTTTAGACTCCGACATGCTTTGGATGTCCTTCTTGCTGCCGTTTATGTCAGGATTGTCGTGCATGTCGGGCACAAACAGGTGGAATCCACCGTTGAGAATCTCGACCTTCTCGTTATTCGTGTTGTGAAGGATATAGGCTTGGCAATCTTTGTCATCGGTGGCAATGTCCATCACATAGGAGGATTCTTCTACCGGCGTAATGACGACTTTCTTGGTGCTGGCATCCGCGCTTGTCACGATGTATGACTTGATGGGTTGGCCGGTCATGTATTCCGTCAGTTCCGGGTCGATGTAGCGCTCGCGGCTTTCTGTAGCCCATCCCATTTTGTTGAGCGTCTTCGGATCGACAGACACGCCGATCTTCTTCACGGTCATGCCGTTCAGCCAGAGTTCGGCGTCTGTGTTGACTGGCATCTCCATCACATAGATCTTGTCTGTGCTATTGGCAACATCAAACGAGGCAAGACTGTTTCCTGTTTCTCCGTCGGTGGAGTACTTGGCCATGGGGTAGGGGGCTTGGGAGATTGGAGTAGCCCTCACATAGATGGCTGCCTTTGTTATGGCGTCACCCTCTATGTCTGTGGGGAACGTGGCATTCTTCGGTATGAACAGCTTGTGGAAGACGCCTTCTTTGGTGCTGTTGAGCACGAGGCCGTCGGCTGTGACGTTCACACTGTTGTTCAACTGCTTGGCATCGTCGGGATCTTCAATCGAGCGCTTCAGACCGATACCGGCTGCCTCCTCGAACATCACGTCGTAGGCATAGATTTGTCCGCCGTTGGCAAACAGGATGCCTGGCTCTGTCTCGGGGGCGTTGCGCAGACCAGTGGTGGCTGTCTCGCCACTGCCTACCTTCCAACCGTTATAGTCGGCAAGGAGGTCTGTCCTTCCCTTTTCTGCACCGATGGCATCGTCGGCACCATATTCCTCAAGGTCGGTGAAGTCCCATGTATAAGGATAAGTCTTGGTCTCGAGGTAGTCAACTGCCATGCAGCCCGGAGCATAGTCGGTGACGAAGGTGTTGGAGTTGTCCTTGGTCTTCACGGCCATCTCGGCGCGGAACGAGCCGAAGTCGCCAAACTCGAATGCTGATGCCTGGGTGTATTTCCAATAAGGCTGGGTTGTGAATTCTTCTCCCTGGAAGTCGTCCTTGGTAATATTGCCGAGGTTGCCACGCACTTGGTCAAAATCTTTGAGGAACTCCGACTTCTCCTGCCATCCGCTGTAGCGTAGGTAGCAAACAGCGTCTTTGGCCTCGTCGTCCTGGTCGGTGAAGAGCATTTCTGGCTCCACGCCTGTCACCACGTTCTCAGTCAGGATGTCGGCGTTGTTGTTGGCTGCGTTGCGGTAGATGTCGATGGAGTAAATCTTCAGCAGACCACCTTCCTTCAACTGGATGGTGAAGTCCTGGTCGTCGCTGTCGCTGTTGTTGGCCACGATGAAGTGATACTCGCCGTGGGGATACATCTTGGCATCAGCGGGCTCTGCGAATGGTTCTGATCCGCCGATGATGTAATCGGTCTCTGTCGGGATGGTGTTGCCCTTGGCGTCCTTTGCATTGTTGAGCCACAAGACGGCCTTTTGCTCAAATTCAGATTCGCCTTTATCGGCAGCATTTCCGAAGCATCCCATCTTGATGACCACGCGGTCGTCTTTCTTCAGCCTCGGGATGATGAGCTTGCCACCACCCATCAGGCCGATGAAGCGGTCTTGGTATGCGGATGTGGGAGCTTCGTTCTCGTTGTATACACCCAACTGGTTGGGTTCGGTAAAGAACACCAGACCTGCGGTTTCGTGGATCATGTCGGCGTTGTCGGCCTCCATGTCGTAAACACTCTTGTATATCGGTTCTATCTTGTTGGGCACATCGACAAAGTCGTATTCCCAGTCGGCTGTCAGACCGTCGGCCTTGTGGGTCTCCTTGAAGAGTTTGGTCTTGGCTTTCCAGCCATTTGGATTGGTGGCGTATCTTGTGCTGTCATCCGTGCCGTATTTGCCGAGGTCCCATCCGGTGTTCATTTCTGAGGTATATGTGTCTCCACCGTTATAACTGATGGTTCCATTTCTCTTGGTGATATAGTCACCCTTGCCGGAGTAGAAGTCCCAGTGCTTCACTTCTTTTCCATCATCTGTTGCTGCAATACGTGTGTCCTTGTCGTCGTTCCATTTCGCATCAGCGGCATCGTAGGCGACGGTGAGCACGAAGCTGGCCTGTCCCTCCTTGTTGTTGACATGGGCCACAACGGCGCCGCCAGGATTGTATGCTTGGCCAAGTTCGTTGGTGCCTTCCCTGAATTTGATGTCATAGAAGCTCAGCCACTGGTCTGTTCCGTCATATTCCACCTTGGCTTTGGCGCTTACCACGTTTCCAAGGCATTTCACTCTTGTCTCGGGTTCGGCGTTGCGGGTATATTCTCCTTCGAGGAAATATTCATTACGACCGTATGTGGTGTTGTTGCTTCCATCCAAATCAGTGTAAGGACCACCGACGATTTTTGCCACTTTTTGTGTGGCCTCGGTGTTCACCTCGGTGTTTTTCACCACTTTGTAAAGAGGAGCCACGCGGAAGATGGGAATGAACGTGTATGACTTCAGTCGGAAGATGGGTCGCTCGTGCGATATGTTCGTCGGTAGCGAGCAGAGGAAGTATATGCCTCCCTTCTTCACGTTCACCATCATCTTGTAATTGTTTCCACCATCGGTGAAACTATTGTCATCACTCTGTCCATTTGAATGGATGAATTGTTTTAACGGCTGGCCTACGCCACTACCTGGCAGTTGATTGCCATCAGCATCTTGTTTGAACCAGAATGCGTTTATCTCGTTGGAACCCTCGGCGTAATATTCTATTTCCAACAAGCCATCCACTTCGGGGAAGAAGTAGAAGTAGTTGCCACACAATGGCCAAATCGTAGTGAATTCATCACCATAGACATAGTTCACGCCATTCACCCATTCACCGTTTACTCCAGGATTGACACCGGAATTGGCATTGGTTGCATGGGTTGCGGTGAAGGTGGACCACTCCTTACCTACAAGGCGGTCTCTTACCTGGGTCTCATTGAAACGATTGCCGTAGTTTGCGTCTCTGTAAGTCCATCTGTATTGGAGGTGCTCATGGTCGGGGTTCAGGTCGTTGTCCTCATGGATGATGGAGGCGGCAGCAAGGTCGTCGGTGCCGACGCTTTCTGTCTTTTCAGGGATGGAAAGTTCAATATCCTTGAAATAGAAGTTGGTGGCCAAGTTCTTGTTTTCATTCAAATTGAATGCGATAGTCTGCCAGCCATTGTCTTGAACAGTATAATCTGCATCAAATGTTTTCCATTCATTGGTAAAACTTAAATTTTCAATACCGTTATTGGATAACCATGTACCTGGTGCACTGTGAGCTTGTGAAGTAACAGTTGCATTATCATCGGATTTGTATTTGAATTTTAAATGAATCGTCTTTCCTGATGGTACTGAATAAGGTGCAGAAATAAAGAACTGGGAGTACCAGACTTCTGGAGCACCATTACCAGATTGAATCACGTATTCTCCATTTCCATTAGGGTCAGACGGCGTTGTGGGATTGGTATTGGTTCCATCATAATTCTTGATATACAACTTCGGTTCCGCAGTTGCCAAGTCCCCATAGGTGACAGTTGGTTCGTTCAATGCCCTGACGAAGGTCATGTCATTGTCGTTGCCAAATCTCATTGTGATGTAAGGCACGGCACCGCGCTTGTCTTCCAGCACGCCTGGGCCTTTGAAGGTGTAACGATAGCCTAAAGTGCCAAACTTGGCATCATATACACCTTTGCTTCTCAGGAATTGGTCATGTGAATTAGTCAAAGCCGCTGCAGCTTGACCACTCACTTCTTCTACTTTGAAATCACTTGCCTTGTATTCAGCCAACTTGATTTCCACGCAGCGGATGACTGCACCGGCAGGAATGCTCACTGTTGCCGTACCGGTGGCACTTGCAGTTGCTTTCGTAGGCGCATTGCCGCCATTCGTATAATATGTGACCGTGCATTCATCACCGGCTTTCAGATCGTGGATATAGAAATTCTGAGCAGATCCAGAGTTGTTCTTGAGACCTTGTCCATAAGCCCTGTCATTGCTCCATTGGTTGTTGTCGCCTTGAATCCATAGGTCGGTGTAATAGGCACTGTTGTCCACACCGTCTATAGTCCAAGCACCAGTATTGTCCACGCTGAAACGCAACTTGTGGTCGAGCCAGGAATAGAAGCTGGTTACGGGGCGTTGGGTGTACTCATTTGTCCAGTCCTTCACAATTTGGATGTACTCGAGATAATTGCCACTCCAGTGGATGTCTTTAGAGATGAATCTTACAGGGTGAGTGTCAAGATACTCATACTGGCCGAACCAGTGAGTCTCCTTGATCGTTGGATCCCCCATCCACCCTTGTAGTTCCTGTGCCATCGCATTCGTTATGAATGCGAGTGGTAGAAGTAAAAGAGTTAATAGTTTCTTCATTTTTGTGTTACTTTATAATTATAGATTGTTATGGAAAATATGTTAAATAAATGATGATTTTTTGTCGTTTTCTACTAGCTATAGCTAGTTTAGAGCAGTAAGAGGAAGAACAATCATTATGCAAATGTAATAAAATTAGTCCAAAATGTATCTTATTAGTTTGTTTTTTTATTTTTTTGTGATGAATCAATGTAACAAGAGACAAATTTTGTGTTATCTCATAAAAAAATATATCGCGAAAATGGAGCGATTTTGTCTACACTGTCACGGGGAATCCACTATATCCTCCTTTCCCCTCATATAATCTCCTAAAACCTACTGTTTCCTCCTAATATCTCTTAATACCTCCTGTTATTTCCTACCCCTACTGTCCTAAAAACAAATCGGGACAGCCTTTTGGCTGCCCCGATTTGTTATAGGAAGTGGGGATTGTTAATCCCAAAGGCTTCTTGACGTTGGAACGTCATAAGCATCGTCTTCTATATCTACCATGCCATTATTGGAATCCATTCCGGTACCCACGTCGCTGGGGTCGCCTAAAGAAGTGAACACATATCCCTTTAACTCCCCTTTAACTCCCCTTTAACTCCCTTTTAACTCCCCTTTAACTCCCCTTTAACTCCAGAAAGTTGAGCGAATGCGAAACTTGAGTTCCTTATTATTTCAATTTGGGTTTGAGTTCGTCGGGCGAATCCTTGGTGAACATGTCCACCTTGGGGGCTTCTTGCTCGAAGAGGTGTGTGATGACTTGCGGGTCGAGGGTGATGGCGGGACGGAAGTTGTCCGACTGCATGTAGTTGAGGATGGAGTGCCGCAGCTGTCGTGCTGCGTGGCGGTGCTCAAGGTCTCTGTCGATGTCGATGGTGGTCATCAGCAAGCGGCCGCCCAGCACGTTGGCCTCCACCATCATGCCCAACTTCCGAGAGATATGCCAGGTGTCGATGGGCTGCACGATGGGTTGGTAGGTGGCGGGGAACTCTCCCAAGTTCATCACCTGTGTGCGGTTCACCAATTCCCACCAGTTCAGGTTTTGCCAGTCGTCGGTGGGGAAGAGGGAGAAGATGGGGTGGGTGCTTTCGATGTATGCTCCGGTGGTGTGCGGTGGACGCATCTTGAACCAACTGGTGTTCCAGAAGACGGGAAGATAGGTGTGGCGCACGTCGTTGCCGTAACGCACTTTCCCTGCTGCGCATATTAGCACCTTCCCTCCAGCTTTCAGCACATCCTTGGCGCGTGTGTCGAGCGTGTCGGTGATGAGGATGCCTTCGGTGTCGATGGTTTCCAACCGGTTGGGATATACCCAGAAGTCATAGTGGTTGTGGTGCCCGTAGATGGAGAGCGTGAGGGTGAGTTTGGTGGGCGTGAGGAGGTTGGAAGGGTTGAAGACGATGGCTTGTCCTACGGCGCAGGAACCGTTGGCGAGCACCTCTTCGCCTCGGCTGACGCTATAGCTCATGCCACCTCCGAAACGTGTGGTGGTGTTGTAGAGGGCTGTGCCGATGCGGATGGTGTCGGAGTTGGAATAGACGAATTGGGGGAAGAGCGCCAGGGGGACGATGTCGGAGCAGAACTCCCTCCACTCCTCCGCCGTGACATAGCCTTTCTCCTTCCAGTGCACGTTGAGCACGCCGACGAGGGCGGTGCCTTGCCCGCTGTAGTCGTTGAGGCTGAGGAGTTGGAAACCTGCATAGTCGCTGCTCCTGAGGTTGCGCTCTATCTCATATTTGTAGGCCAGGGTCTGCAGGCGACCGCTCGCCATGAGGAATTTCCCGGCTTGCGTGGACATTCCTCCGTCGCGCAGAAGGTCGCGGAAGATTTCAAGGTTGCCGGGGTGGTAGGCACCGGTGTATTGGGGGATTTCCTTGAAGTCGGGGAAGGCGCACCACTGACCTTGCTCGTGGCTGATGCAGGGTTGCGTGTTCTCGGGGCGCTCCTCCGTGGGTTTGAAGTTGCGAGGCAGTTTGATCATCTCGTCGAAATTGTCTGTGCTCTGTGGCGCATGGCTGTCCCAGTCGAGGCCGCGGGCGCCACCTTTCACATGGTATTCCGAACCCTCGTCCCACGCCCAGCCGCCACCGACGCTCGCCGTGCAATAGACACGGGTGGGGTCGTAGGACTTCATCTCCTTCACAAAGTCGTTCCCCCACGACACCCAGTCGCCGGCGGGCTCGTTGCCGGCGGCGAGCATCACGAAGGAGGGATGGCTGCCATAGGTGTCGACGATGCGCTTGCACTCGTCGGTGAGGTATTGGTCGATGGCCATACCACGGCGCAGTTTCACACCGTGGTTGGGCCATGACGGACCTTCGGGCTGCAGGTAGAGGCCCAGTTGGTCGGCGGCCGTGAAGGCGGCATCAGGAGGGCAGTAGCTGTGGAAGCGGATGTGGTTGAGACCATATTCCTTGCATTTGGCAAAGACGGACAGCCACGACTCCACGTCGGTGGGGGGGTATCCGGTCTCGGGGAAGCAGCAGTTCTCCACCGTCCCTCTCAGCCAGATGGGCATGTCGTTGAGCATGAACTGCCTCCCGACGATGGAGATTTCGCGCATGCCGAAGGTGACGGGGATGGAGTCGCCGCGGTAGTCCACCTTGACGGTGTAGAGTTGTGGGTCTTCGGCGCTCCACAACCTGACGGGTTGAGGCAGTTGCAGGGTGTAGGTGGTGTCGTTGATGAGGATGCGCACCTTGCCGTTCGCCACGTCTGTCTCCACCCTTTTCCGGAAGATGACGGGCGAGGTGCCGAGCGTGATGCGCCCGGCGATGCCGTTCCAGTCGCCTTGGGTCTGGTCGGTGACGCTGTGCGAGTCTTGTCCCACGCAGACGTTCTCGATGCCGTTGTAGACCTTGATGGCTATCTTGTCTTTCTTTCCTGGTTGCAAGTGCCCGGTGAGGTCGTATTGGTGGGGTGCGCTGAGCGACATCTGGTGCCCCACCTCCACACCGTTCACGTAGACGGTGGTCTCTATGTGCGGACGTTCGAGGAAGAGGGTCACCTTCCTGCCTTCCCATTCCTTGGGTGTCTCCACGGTGCGGATGTACCACGCGTTTCCCACGTAATGCCTGGAGGGGGTGAGGAAGAAGGGGAATTTCATGTTCCCCGGCTTGCGGTATGGCTCCATCTTGGGGTTGAAATAGTAGGAGGAGTCGTAGAGCGACCCCACCCATTTCGTGTCGAGGGTCACAGGGTCTCCCTTGCCGTTGGTGAGCATTGAACCGGGGAGGTTCACCGTCTCTTTGCCTTTCTTGGGGGGCTTGGAGGGTTTCGTGGCGTCGGTGGTGCGGTCGATGGCGAACTGCCATGGTCCGGAGAGGTCGATGCTTTCTTGTGCACCGATGCTCAGTGTGCAGAGGGCGAAAAACGTGCAAAGGAGTTGCTTTCGTGTCATGGTTGGATGAGTGTGATGTGGTTGACGCGCTCGCCAGGGGTGGTGTCGGCCTCGCGGGGCAGGTAGACGGGCATGTCGTTTTGAAGAGGGAGGATGCGCAGGGTGAGTGTGCGGCAGCCTTTGGGCAACCGCCATATGCCGTATTGGAAATGGCGCCCGTTGTAGAAGTTGTCGTCGAGGAGTTGGTCGCCGGCATAGAGGCGTGCGCAGTCGCCTTGGTAGTCGATGTCGAGCAGCAGGCTGTCGGCATCCGCGGGAAGCGTGATGACGTAGGTGGCGGCTTGTTCGAAGTCGCTGTCGCCAGGGGCTTCCGCCACTTTGGCAGGCCCTTTCACGATGGTGCGCGGCGCACCGGCCTCTGCCGTTTTCGTGTAGGTGGCTTCACGGGGTGGGGCGGTGGCGGCTTCTGGTTCAAGGAACAGTTTTTGGGCGGTCTCCTCGTCGATGAGGTACAGGTTCTTGTATACAGGGCGTGTCAGCCCCTTGGCTTTCACGTTGCGCAGCACCTTGCCGTCGATGGCTATTTCGGTGGGCACGCCTTTCACCTGCATGAGATACACCTTTCCGTTGCGTCGTGCCACGAGTTGTGCGGTGGCGTAGCGCATCCCTTCGATGCCGAAGGGGAAGATGCAGGTGGTGCCGGCGGGGATGGTGACGGGGCGGCTGGGGAAGGTGAGGCCGTCGATGGCGAACCTTACGCCGTGCTTGTCGGTCAGCCCTTGCAGCCGCTCGTAGTTGTTGACGAAGACGAAGCCGGCGGGGGAGTCGGGGGTGGGGGAGAGGGATGCCCGCCAGCACCATCTCAGGTGGCTGTCATCGCCTTTCACGGCTTCCTTGCCGGCATCGGGGAAATGGGCCTCCATCGGGGCGAGGGTCTCGCCGTAGTCTTTTAAAAAGAGGTGGAGGGGGCGGAGCAGGTAATAGGAGTCGTTGCGCTGGCCGAACTCCCCAAGTGGCGCTTGAAACTCATAGCTCTTCACCGGGAGGTCGTTGTTGGCGGTGGCCAGCGTGCGTTGGTTCTCGTTGAGTGTGGTGAGATGTCCCTCGGGGTTGGTGCCGCCGTGGTACATGTAGTAGCCCAGCAGGTTGCTGCCGCTGCCCAGTTTCACGATGGCGAGCGAGAGGGCGTCTTGGGCATAGATGAAGGGACGGCGGTGGTAGGAGGTCGTCATGCCGCCACCCAGTTCACATGTGAAGTAGGGGTAGTCGTCATCGCCTTTCTCGGTCTTTTCCTCCTGCTTCCCCAACAGGTCGGTGCCGATGGCCGTGGAACTGCGGAAGGCTTTGAAATGGAACGCTTTCCAGTAGTTGCCGGCACCTTCCGTGATTTCCTTGTCCCAGAAACCGTCGGCGTAGTCGCCATACAGCGGGAGCATCTCGCCGAAGGCGACGGGGGTGCGCAGTTGGGGCCATCCCGTGCGGGTGTAGAAGGGCAGGTCGAAGCCGATGCGCTCTGCCATACGTTTCAGGGCGACGAGGTAGCTGCCGTGGCCGCGGTATTCGTTGTCGAACTGTGCCGCCAGCACCGGTCCGCCGTCTTTCCATTGCAGCCCTTGCACCTGGGTGAAGATCTGGCGGTAGAGGCGTTCCACGCTTGCGAGGAAGGCTGGGTCTTCGGTCCTCGACTTCACAGGACGAAGGGTGGTGGCACCGCTGCCGTCGGTGTCTTTCACCTGTTTCGTCAACACCCAGTCGGGTATGCCGCCGCAGCGCACCTCGCCGTGGCAGAACGGCCCCAGGCGGAGCACCACGGGCATCTCTACTTGCTGGCAGAGTTCCAGGAAGGTGCGAAGGTCGCGCTGGCCGCTCCAGTCGAAAATGCCTTCCTGCTCTTCCACGTGGTTCCAAAACACATAGGTGGCGATGATGGTGACGCCGCCTTCCTTCATCTTGCGGATTTCTGTGCGCCATTCGTCGGCGGGGACGCGGCTGTAATGTATCTCACCCATCACGGGCACCACGCGGCGACCGTCGATGAGCAGGCTTTGGCGGTCCCACGTCACCATCGGTTGCTGGGCTGGGAGAAAGAGGCTCCAAAGGGAAGCCAATGCGATGAGGACGCTCTTTTTCAATGCTTGATGTATTTCTTGCCGTTCTTGATGTAGATGCCTTTTTGCATCGGGGTGGTGATGCGCCTTCCTTGCAGGTCGTAGATGGGAGTGTCGGTGTCTTGCTGGGTGGTGACCTCCTCGATGCCTGCGAGTGCCCCCGTGCGGTAGCCCCAGATGCTCACGCCGCTCTTGGTCATGGCAGTGAAGGCTGTTGCCTTGATGTTGGTCTTCTCCAAGGTCTGTTCCACCAATACGCCCTTGTAGATGGTGTTGCCTAGGGTGATGGTGATGTAGGAGGTGCCTTCTACCATGCTCCACTTGCCGGTGCTGCTCCCGCTGATGGTGCCGTCGCCGTTGAGTTGGATTTCTACCGGTGTGGCCAACTCCTTGTGGGTGTGGTCCAGCTTGTATTTGTGTATGAGCAACTTGTAATTGCCGGGGATTTGGTCGCTGGCCACTTGCTGCGTGGTGGCGATGTCGGCGCTCTTCACCTGCTCACCCGTGTATTCGAAGGGTGCTGCCACGAGCCAGCCGTCTGCATTCTGGAACACTTGGTGGACGCGCACCTCATGCCCTTCGCCCCTGTTCTGGAAACGGGTGTGATAGACGAGGTAGGTGCGACCGTCCTCGGCTGCGAGGATGGAGTTGTGACCCTGGGAACGTTCCGACCACGCGCCAACGGTCTGGAAACCCCACTCGCCGTAGGCTCCGAAGATGTTCACACCTCGGTTGTCGTTGGCGTTGGGACCGAAATTCAACTTGTAGTTGGCAAAGATGGCGTTGATGCCGTTGGCATCGACATAGGGACCGTTGGGGTTCGACGAGCGGAACACGCGCATCTGGTAGCCGCCATTGTTGTAGTCGTTGGGATCGCCGCCGGTGGCCAGTCCGCCGTAGGTGACGAAGAGGAAGTAGTGGTCGCCGATGTGCTCGATGTAGGAGGCCTCGCCGGAGACATAGAAACCGCCGGCAACCTTCTTACCGAAATAGGGGTCGCTGGTGACACCGTCGCCGCTGCCTTGGATGGGGTAGCTCACGTCATAGTCGCGCAAACCCGTCTGCTCGTTCAACTCGAGCATCCAGATGCCGCCGCTCCACGAACCATACGACATCCACAGTTTGCCTTCTTCGTCGTAGAACACGCAGGGGTCGATGGCATGGGGCCAGCGAGAGCCCCAACGGTTGCCTACGTTGTAGCGACCGGGGAGGTTGGCCTGCTGACCGATGGCCAGTTCCAGGTCGGTGTGCTTGTAACTGACACCTTCCGTGGCCGAGACGTTGAAGCCGGAGAACACCACCGGGCCTTGGTACATATAGGGGCCGGTGATTCTGTCGGCGGTCAGCAGGATGATGCTGGAGTTCCACGTGGGGCCGTTGATGCTGAGATACATGCACCATTTCCCCATCGCGTTGTTATAGATGACGTCGGGTGCCCACATGTTGCCGTTGATGTTGTAGCCGTTGCCGTAGGCCGACGACCAGGCGAGGGCGTCGAAGTTGCCGAAAGTCACTTCCTGGCCGCCGATGACGATGGTCTTGGTCTGGTTTTCCTTGAAGGCGATGGTGTTGGAGGCGTTGTTGTTGGTGGGGGTCTTCCACGCGGCGGTGAAGGCGGTCCAACTCATCAGGTCGGTGCTCCTGGCGGAGGCGCGATGCGAACCGAAAATGTAATAGGATTGGGTTGTCGGGTCCCATACGATGCTTGGGTCGTGCACGCTGACCCTGTTCAGGGTGTAGGCGAAGGCGCTTGTCGACAAACATAATAATAATAGGTAACTGAGAATTCTTTTCATTTTTGTGGTTTTGTTTGGTAGGTTTTGTTGATGATAGTTTGATTTTTTCCTTCTTGAACCTTAATAAGGTGTGATATCTTTCAAAGGGCAAAGTTAGTGAAATTATGCTGATTTACCAAAAAAAGCAATGCTTTTCTGTAAAACGACGTCATTGCCAAGGGGGCTCGTCCAACAATCGGTGCGCATATCCCCTCCCCTAAAATAAAAAATCGCATTTTGTTTGGATATGCTCTCTGTTTGCATTATCTTTGCAAAGCAATGACACCATGCCGGAAAAATGGCAAAGAGACGGAGGGACATACCGTCTTCAACGGCATAATAAATAATGATGTAGAATGACTGACCAGGAAATCGTTCAAGGACTTATCAATCGAGACGACCGCATCACACATGAATTCTTCTTTGTAAGATGCCGGCCGCTCATCATCAGTATCATCAAATATGTTTTCTCATATCCGGTGGACTATGATGAGTTTGTCAACGAGCTATATATCCATCTCGTTGCCAATGACTGTAAAAAGTTGAGGGAATTTCAGTTCCGCTCATCTTTATTCGTGTGGATAAAGGTGGTTGCCATAAGATATTTCATTAGAAAAAGAGATCATGTGATAGATATCAACAATGGGATGCCTCCTTACAATAAAACCATCAAGGATGAAGACACTGTAGACACGGAGGCTGCCAGCAATGCCCGGATGGACTTGGAACGCCTCTTCTTGTCAATGAGGAATGAGAGATATGTTTTCGTCATCAGAAAACTTGTAATCGAAGATGTGCAACCGGAGTTCCTTGCTAAATACATGGGGGTCACCGTAGCCAACCTTTACAATATCAAGAGACGTGCAATCAGTGCCTTGTCTGAAGTAGCATTAAAAGAAAGGAATTATGGAAAAGTATAATATCATTACGGATGAGCAGATGGCCGCCTTCTTGGAAGGAAACGTTTCTGCTGAGGAATTGGACATCATGCTCAAGGCACTGTGCGACAGCCCTGAACTACAGTCGGTGCTATCCATATCTGGACGTGTGGACGAGGAACTGGAGGAGAAAGCCAGCTACTATTCCATACTTCCCATGGCGAAAATGGCCGCCAAGAGCGAGGGGCATCTGTGCGACCTGCAATGCGAAGAGTGGATCCTGAGCAGAAGGGGCATGGAGGTGGATAGGACAAGCCTTTCGGAACAAGCATTGCAGAACAGATGGCTGAGGGACAAAGGTACACCGTTGCATCACATGGGGCGACTGCTCGAGGACAAGGGCCTGCAGGTGTCGAGACGTTACGACGCCACTTTAGCTGACCTTGAGACGGCTTTGGAAAAACGGGCCGACATCATCGTGGTGGTCGATAACGTTGTGCTTTATGGAAAGGAAAAAAAGGAGGACGACTTCCATGCCGTAACTGTACTGGCTGTAGATAAGGATTGGGTTCGCATTTACGACCCTGCAACAGGAAATCCTTGTGAGGACTGCGCCGCCGGCAGATTTGCAGAGGCGTGGAGCGGGTCCTCACACTACATGGTTATCGTGAGTCCTTCTGAGGCCGCCTACGTGCCCGTGCCCATCAATGTAGACAATGTCAGCATCCCCGACGACTTGATCGACTTGCGTGAGGCTATTGCAGAAAACACCCACGAGGTGTGGTCGAAGGCAAGGATGGCTGAAGGATGGACCTATGGACCGGAAAGGGACGACAAACTCAAAAAGCACCCCGACCTGGTGCCTTATGCAAGACTCACAGAGGGCGAGAAGGAATATGACCGCATATTGGCCGAAAACACCATCAAACTGGTCAGGAAACTTGGGTTCGACCTTGTGAAAAGCAGAGACACTGAAACCTACCGAATATTGATGCACCGGCTGCAGAACCCCGACAGGGAATACCGATGCTGCCAATGTGGAACAATCATCTTCAAGTCATACAAATATTGTCCCGACTGCGGAAAAAGGCTCGACGAGAAAGAATTCTTATAGAAAAGATTTGAGAGAAAGATTTGAGAGAAAGATTTGAGAGAAAGATTTGGAGAGAAAAGATTAGATAGAAAAGATTAGGAGAAAAGATTTGAAGAGAAAAAGATTTGAGAGAAAAGATTTGGAGAGAAAAAGTTTGAGAGAAAGCATAGAAAAAAGCAAGTGATGGGCTTCGCTAGAAATAGTGAAGCCCATCATTTTTCAATCCTCTATCCTCTAATTTAGCTTCGCTGTTTTTTTCCTGCTATGTGGTTTTTCAAAGAGTATTAGCTTGAGCAAACATCGTTGTTAGTTATCCCCTCCCCTCAAGGGGAGGGGCAGGGGTGGGGTCTGTAACTTATTGTTTTTCAGGACTTATTCACCCCATCCCAACCCCTCCCCAGCGATAGAAGGGGAGATGTGTGAATCAAAAACTCCGTCCCCGCGATTCACATCCCCGCGATTCATTTTTATAAAAATATTACCCAAGGGTAACTTACCTTTGGGTAATATTTTGTATATTTGTACTATGAAGCAAGAATAAGAAAGTTCTTGCCAACAACGGCATCATGGAATAAAAAAGGTGAGATTTGAATTTGTTGATCCTATATATAAACTCTGGTTTTCCAAGGAGTATTGGTTTGAGCAAACATCGTTGTTAGCTATCCCCTCCCCTCAAGGGGAGGGGCAGGGGTGTGGTCTGTAACTTGTTGTTTTTCAGGACTTATTCACCCCATCCCAACCCCTCCCCTGCGATATGAGGGGAGATGTGTGAATCAAAAACTCCTTCCCCGCGATTCCTGGTTTTTCAAAGAGTAT
Organism: Prevotella sp.; assembly: GCA_017524385.1. Classification (GTDB taxonomy): domain Bacteria; phylum Bacteroidota; class Bacteroidia; order Bacteroidales; family Bacteroidaceae; genus Prevotella. The sequence continues at coordinate 7,363 of JAFWSS010000102.1, read as the reverse complement.
TAGTTTGAGCAAACATCGTTGTTAGTTATCCCCTCCCCTCAAGGGGAGGGGCAGGGGTGGGGTCTGTAACTTGTTGTTTTTCAAGACTTATTCACTCCAATTTCCAATTTTCAATTTTCAATCTTCAATCTCCAATTTTCAATTTTCAATCTTCAATTTTCAATCTTTTTGGTGTTAGTATTTTTTCCTCCCATGTCTCTTTATAGTATCATATCAATCCAACCAATCATCCAAAAAGGCTGCATTATGAAAAAATCATTGTTTGTCACCGTCCTCATTGCCTTAGTCATGGCATGTGGCACCTTCTTCACTCTGATGGCCTATGACAACAAGAGCAACGAAGAAATCGAGAGCGAGATGGCGTCGGGCGTCGTGCTCGTGCAGAACCAGAGCTATTATGAGATTGACATTCCAGGGAGGAAACCGATTTATTTCTCCGGTTTTGATGATGAAGGCAACATAGAAGGAAGGACGGAAGACAAGGGGGCTGTCAAACAAGTCTTATTCTATGGCACCGGGTTCTTCATCTCCAATAAGGGCCAGATTGCCACCAACATGCACGTGGTGAACAGCAAGTTGGATGACGAGGATGTGCAGAAAATCAAAACCAACTTCACTTCATATTATGCCTCTGAGAAAAAGCGCATCATGGCTAGGAGAGAAGAGGCTTCATACGATTATGACTGTTTGGCTACCACTTGCGCATATGGCATCATCTACGATGACATGAGCTTCTCTGACTTGATGGGGTACTCTGAGGAAGCCGTACAGCTTCAAGCCAAGATGGATGATTATGACAAGAAAATCAGCGACCTCGAAAATATCAATATGGCAGATGCCGAAATCAAATGTCATGTCAAAATCAGCATCGCATACAACGACAGCCATGTGACTAGCACCGAAGACTTCATCCCTTGCGTTGTCACGAAGAAGGATATGGAGCACGACCTTGCCATCATCGAACTCAAGGATAGGACCACGCCTGAGAGCAAGCATGTGTTCGAGGTTCCTGCTGAAGACCCTTTGGAGAACTATGGCTTCCATGACAAAATCACAAAGACGTTAAGCAACGACAAGAACAGTCTGCTTCACATGGCGGGCTTTAACTACGGTCCTCTCGTCGACGTCACACAGTCGAGCCTGAAGTCGCAGTTCAACACCGGAACCATCAGCCAAAACACCGACGACAGGTTGATGTACTCCATTCAGGTGCTCTGTGGCAGCAGCGGTTCACCGGTGGTCAACAGGAGTGGTGAACTCGTTGCCATCAACCACGCTGGGTTGGCTGAATCCCAGGGCTTCAACTACGGCATCAAGGTGAAGCACCTCAGAAACCTGATGGACCAATGAATCACCATAACGCACCTCCCGCCCTGTTTTTGGGGGTGGGGGTGTTTTTTTGTCTACTTACCATTCACAATTTTCGACATGGAAATAGAAAAGGAGGAATATATTTTGTTATCATCCGCTTTTGATGTAACTTTGCACCCCCAAACCATACATTATTATTATATATGTCTTATTTGTTTACATCAGAATCCGTTTCCGAAGGCCATCCCGACAAGGTGGCCGACCAGATATCCGACGCGTTGCTCGACCAGTTTCTTGCTTATGACAACAAAGCACGCTGCGCTATAGAGACTTTCGTAACCACAGGCCAGGTGGTGATCATGGGCGAGGTGCATTCCGAAGCCTACATCGACTTGCAGACCATAGCCCGAAAGACCATCAACAAGATTGGCTACACGAAGTCGGAGTATCAGTTCGACGGCAACTCCTGTGGTGTCATGTGCGCCATCCACGAGCAGAGCCCCGACATCAACCGTGGCGTGGACCGCAAAGAAGAGGAAATGCAAGGCGCCGGAGACCAGGGGATGATGTTCGGCTATGCCACCAATGAGACTGAGGAGTATATGCCCGTCTCGCTATCTATTGCTCATCTCATTATGTCGACACTGGCGGAGATACGCCGAGAGGGGCGTGAGATGACCTACCTCCGACCCGACTCGAAAAGTCAGGTGACGGTGGAGTATTCCGACGACAACAAGCCTTTGCGCATACACACCATTGTGGTGTCTACGCAGCACGACGAATTCGACACCGACGACGAGCGGATGCTCGGAAAAATCAGGCAGGATGTGATAAACGTGTTGATGCCCAGGGTGCTGTCTAAGATTCACAGCGAGAAGGTGCTGGCGCTTTTCAACGGAGACATCAAATACCATGTCAACCCCACGGGGAAGTTTGTCATCGGTGGACCACATGGAGACACTGGCCTCACAGGAAGGAAAATCATCGTCGATACCTATGGAGGGAAAGGCGCCCATGGCGGCGGGGCTTTCTCCGGGAAGGACTCGAGCAAGGTGGACCGGTCGGCTGCCTACATGGCTCGTTACATTGCCAAGAACATGGTGGCTGCGGGAGTGAGCGACGAGATGCTCGTGCAATTGAGCTACGCTATCGGCATCGCTGAACCCGTGAACATCTATGTCAACACTTACAACCGTTCAAAAGTGCCTCTCAGCGATGGAGAAATTGCCGACAAGATTGGAAAGCTCTTCACGCTCACACCCAAGGCCATCGAGGAGAAACTGGGCCTGCGGCAACCAATCTATCTGGAAACCGCCGCTTATGGACACATGGGCAGGAAGAATGAGAAGAAGATGAAGACCTTCACCAGTTTCTATCATGAGACAAAGACCGTCGAAGTGGAGTTGTTCACTTGGGAGAAACTCGATATGGTGGATGATATCCGAAATGCTTTCGGCCTTCGTTGACCACTTATGCCGTCACCATTCCTCTTTCCCTTTCATAAGCTAGCCACCGACAGCATACCTCTGCCGGTGCCTGCGCCGGCTGCTGACACGCTGACTGCGATGGAAGCTGTGACCGACAGTTTGACCGCCGACAGCATCGTCGGCGACAGTGCCGCCACAGCTGCCACTTATGCCGACTCCATCCCATCTTTGTTCAACGCAGGGGCGACGGGGATGCTCGCAGACCCCGCACCCTACCATGTGGGTGACGACTATTTGGTGTCGATGCTCTTGATGGGGGGACTCCTGCTGGCCATCCTCGGAATCGCCTTTTCCTGGAGATTCGTGGCCGTACAAATCAAGAATTTCTTCTATTTGGAGAACGAACGTACCACGCTGGTGCCAGACACTGCCGAGGAGTTGACCGGGCAGGGGGTGATGGTGGCCTTCGAGGCGCTTTTGCTTGGTATAGCCTTTTATTGCTATGCGCTGAAGGGGAGGGACACCGAATACTGGGTGCTGTCAAGGCACACCTTGTTGGGAACATACCTGCTGGCCATTGTCGCGTATTTTCTTTTAAAGGCCATGGCATACCAGTTTGTCAACTGGGTCTTTTTCGATGTGAAAAAAATTGAACAATGGAACAAGTCTGTGCTCTTTCTCACCGCTATGGAGAGCGTGGGCATGGCACCTGTCGTGATGATGATGCTATATGGAGGCTTGACGTTGAAAATATCGCTCATAGCACTGCTTTGTGTCGCAGTTTTTGTTAAAATGCTGACTTTTTACAAGTGCTATCTTATCTTTTTTCGACGAATGGGGGCGTTTTTGCAAAATATTTTGTACTTTTGTGCGCTCGAATTGACACCTATGGTCGTGTTGTTCGGTCTGATCGAAGCTTACAACAACAATTTGGAAATAAATTTTTAGTACACTGATGATAAAAAAGATTTTGGTATCACAACCTAAACCGACAAGTGACAAGTCACCTTATTTCGACATCGCACGTGAATTCGGCGTTGAATTGGTATTCAGACCATTTATCAAGGTGGAGGGACTGACAGCAAAAGAATTCCGCCAGCAAAAGGTGAGCATACTCGACCATACGGCCATCGTTTTCACTTCGCGTCATGCCATCGACAACTTTTTCAAATTGGCCAAGGAACTTCGTGTCACCATCCCCGAGACGATGAAGTATTTCTGTGTGACGGAAACCATCGCCTTATACATCCAGAAATATGTGCAATACCGCAAGCGCAAGGTGTTTTTCGGCACCACGGGCAAACTCATCGACCTCGTACCGTTGATGGTGAAGCACAAGTCGGAGAAATACCTCGTTCCTATGAGCGACATCTCCACCAATAGTGTCACCGATTTGCTGGACTCAAAGGGACTTAACCATAGGGAGTGCGTGATGTATCGCACCGTGAGCGACGATTTCACCAAGGAGGAGGTGGAGCAGTTCGACTATGATATGCTGCTCTTCTTCAGCCCCGCGGGATTGAACGCCCTCACGAAAAACTTCCCCGACTTCACACAAGGCGACATCTGCATCGGCGCCTTCGGGCCTGCCACTGCCAAAGAGGTGGCCGACCGTGGCTTGAGGCTTGACCTCAAGGCACCCACACCCGAGTTCCCTTCCATGACGGGAGCGCTGAGGGATTTCCTCAAGAACATCAAGTGACTTTTGATGGCATCGGCGGGTCATCTCACTCTTGGCAAGAAAGAGCGTCTCACCGGCAAGTCGCTGGTGGAGTCTCTCTTCAAGGGCGGCGGAAGCCGCTCAATGTCGTTTTTCCCCCTTAGGGTGGTTTATGCCTTCGTGGAGGGTGGCGACGCGCCGGTGAGGTTGTTGGTGAGTGTTCCAAAGCGATGTTTCAAGAGGGCGGTGCGACGCAACAGGGTGAAGCGTCAGGTGAGAGAGGCTTTCCGAAAACACAAGCATGTGTTGTATGAGAAGGAGTCGCTGTTGCCCGAGGGCAAGACACTTGCCGTGGCGTTCATATGGCTCGACAACCACCTCCACGACAGCGAGGCGGTGGAGAAAAGGGTGAGCAACTTGCTCACAAGGATAGGAGAGAGGCTATGAAGGTGTTGGCCTGGCTGTGGAAATGGGTGAAGAAACTACTCGGCTTTGTCTTGCTTGCACCCATCCTCTTTTATCAACGGTGCATCAGTCCGTTCACACCGCCGGCATGCCGTTTCACACCCACATGCTCCGAATATGCGAGACAGGCCATCGTCAAGCACGGGCCTTTCAAGGGATTGTGGCTGGCTGTCAAAAGGATAATGAGATGCCACCCTTGGGGAGGAAGCGGCTACGACCCCGTCCCATGAGGATGAAATATCATAGGATTAACAGGGCATCTAGCAAATCTAGAACATCTAGAGCATCTAGAGCATCTAGAAAATCTAGAGCATCTAGAAAATCTAGAAAATCTATTAAAAACTAGAACTTTAAAAGGAAAAAAGATAAAGATGAAAAACTTTGTAGAAGAATTGAAATGGCGTGGCATGCTCGCACAAGTCATGCCCGGTACTGAGGAATTTCTCATGAAAGGGATGACAACGGCATACCTCGGTACCGACCCAACCGCCGACAGCTTGCATATCGGGCACTTGTGCGGCATCATGATGCTCAGACACCTGCAGAGATGCGGCCATAAGCCCATCATCCTCGTGGGAGGAGCCACCGGCATGATTGGAGACCCCTCCGGGAAGAGCCAGGAGCGCAACCTGCTCGACACCGACACCCTCTACCACAACCAGGAGTGCATCAAGAAACAAGTGGCCAAGTTCCTTGACTTCGAGGCCGATGAACCCAACAAGGCCGAGTTGGTGAACAATTACGACTGGATGAAGGATTTCTCCTTCCTCGATTTCGCTCGCGAGGTGGGCAAGCATATCACCGTCAACTACATGATGGCCAAGGACAGCGTGCAACAGCGACTCAACGGAACGGCTCGCGACGGACTGTCGTTCACCGAGTTCACATATCAGTTGCTGCAAGGCTACGATTTCCTACACCTTTACAAGACGAAGAACGTGCGACTGCAATTAGGTGGCAACGACCAGTGGGGCAACATGACAACGGGCACCGAACTCATCCGCCGCAAGTTGGGCCAGGAGGCCGAGGCTTTCGCTCTCACATGCCCCCTCATCACAAAGGCCGATGGGAAGAAGTTCGGGAAGACCGAGAGCGGCAATGTGTGGCTCGACCGCAACCGCACCACGCCTTATGCCTTCTATCAGTTCTGGCTCAATGTCAGCGATGCCGACGCCGAGCGATACATCAAGATTTTCACCAGCCTCGACGAACCCACCATCAACGCATTGGTGGACGAGCACAAGCAGGACGCAGGAAGAAGGGTGCTCCAGCGAAGGCTCGCAGAGGAGGTCACCGTGATGGTGCACTCTCGCGAGGACCTCGACATGGCTATCGAAGCTTCCAACATACTCTTTGGAAAGTCTACCAAGGAAAGCCTGCTGAAGCTCGACGAGCAGACACTGCTCGATGTCTTCGAAGGCGTGCCACACTTCACCATCGACAAAGCCCTGCTGGGACTGCCGGCTGTCGAACTTTTCACCCGTGACGACGCGAAGGTCTTCGCCAGCAAGGGAGAGATGCGCAAACTCGTACAGGGCGGGGGCGTGTCGCTCAACAAGGAGAAGTTGGCTGCTTTCGACCGACCCGTCTCTGCCGAAGACCTCATCAACGGAAAATACCTGCTGGTGCAGAGGGGAAAGAAAAACTATTTCCTCATCACCGTCAAGTAATCTTCCTAGGGCTTCTAGAACATCTAGTGCTTCTAGTCTTTCTAGTGTATCTAGTGCATCTAGTCTTCTAATGCATCTAGTCTTCCTAGGACTTCTAGCCTTATAGGAGAAAAAATATCTTCAAAAATTTGGTGGTGGCTGAAAAAAGCATTACCTTTGCAGCCGCTATTGGGTCATGGTGTAATGGTAACACTACAGGTTTTGGTTCTGTCATTCTGGGTTCGAATCCCGGTGACCCAACTTCAAAAATCGCCAAGCGCTTGAATTTCAAGACTTGGCGATTTTTGTATGGTTGAAATTCCCGACTTTTTCCCGAGTTAGCAGTTTGGTTTGGGCTCACTCCCACCAAAAGAAACATCATAACCCTTTTCTACAGAGTCAGGTCAGGATGCTAGCAGTATATTGTGGATGTAGGTGGGCGATTGGTCGAAAGAATACCAGTGATTGGTCGAAAACCATTTTGAAAACGGCTGAGGTGAACGTAACTTTGCATTAGAAAAGCGAAGGTAGGCTGCACCTCAGCATAGCAAGCATGCTTGACTCTGCATTCGGTTTGCACTACCTTTGCATCAGAAAAAACAAAAATAACAAACATTAAACCCCACAGCATTATGAAAAAGATTTTCACATTCATCGCCGTTTGTCTGATGTCACTCCAGTTTGCAACTGCCCAAGAGGTTTGCTTTGCAGAAAACATACAAGAGCAGATGCCTGAGTTCGTAGGAGGAGATCTGATGCGTGAAACATCTGTACGACTTCAACCGTATCATCCCTGATTCTAAAAAGTATAAAGTAATCGTGTTGTTTGAAGTTTATGCGCTTAAGGCCCC
>JAFWSS010000101.1 GCA_017524385.1 Prevotella sp. | reverse complement strand
GATTGAAGATTGAAAATTGAAAATTAGGTGCACACACTCTCCCGAAGTCGTAGGGGCGGGTCTTGTGCCCGCCCGAATAATGATCAAATGTTCTGCCGGATTTGCAAGCAAATGTTCTGCCGGACCCGCACGTCGACCTATGGTTGCATCCTGAATAATCTTGGTGTTTTTGCCGCTCCAGAAGACCATTTTTACTTTCTGTAGCGTCTCACCTTATATATATAGGCAGTGCCTACAGCCCTTCTGGCGTTTCCTTGACGCATGTCAAAAATCATACGTATTTGGTGAAAAAATGCTCCAAAATCTTTGCTGTGTGCGCAAACAGTCGTACCTTTGCATCGTCAAAAGGATAAAAGATCAGTCAAGGTGTTGGTTGAGGTAGAAAGAGAGTTGGAAAGGATAACATAGAAAAAGCATGGAAATAAAGATATATTGCGCAAAGAAAAAATAGGTATGATAGTTTAAAGGTAAAGATGTAGTCAGGATAACAAGGGTAACCATAAAAAGATTGTTAGAGAGTTTTCAGGAAACGCCTCATGCCGAGAGGCAGCAGCGCAATGTTAAATTTAAAAAAAAAGAAAGGGTAAAAAGATGAACACAACAATTGTATTGATTTTTGCAACATTGATTGCTTCAGGATTCATATTCGAGAACACCATTGAGAAGAAATAAGACTCGGATATCACATTTGAAATAGAATAGTAACAGATAAGTAGCGGGCGGAGCCGATGGTCGGTCTCCGCCCGTTTTGTCTATTTCTGAGTGTTCTGAATGGTCTGAATAATCTGAATGTTCTTAATAAGGTGGGGTCTTTGACCAAGGGGCCGTTGGTACACCCGTTGTGTGCATCTCCCCTCTCACTCTGTAGGGTCAGGTCTTGTGCCTGACCGCAAGGGGCTGGGGTGGGGTCTTTGACCAAGGGGCTTGTACCAAAGACTTCTGGTGTGTGCGACGTTCGGAGACATCGACCCCTATGTGAACACTCTGGGGGGCACGGTCGAAGCACATTTTCAATTTTGAGTCCACTTGAAAAAAAGTCCGATAAGTTGGTTGTGAATACACCCGGAGTGTGCATCTCCCCTCCCATCCAAGGGGAGGGGCAGGGGTGGGGTTTGTAACTTTTTGATATTCAAGCGAATTTCACCCCACCCCATCCCCTCCCCTCCGAAGGGGAGGGGAGATGCGCACCGATTTTTGCTCACCGTCCACTTTTTAAATTGGACTCAATTTTCAATTTTGCGTCAGTAAGAGGTTGACGATGTTGGTGATGTCGGTTCCTCCCGCCACCAAGGATTCGTAGTTGTCAAGGGAGCAAAGCTTCCTTTGTTCCCCAAAGTTTTAGATACGTTCAATTTCCTTCTTTGTGAGGCCTGTGGCCTTCATAATAGCATCGATGGAAAGATTCATTTCTTTCATTTTGCGTGCCACATCCATTATGCCCTCGGCTCTTCCCTCGGCTCTTCCCTCGGCTCTTCCCTCGGCTCTTCCCTCCTCAAAACCTCTATAATGGGCGGTGTCCACCGTGTTGATGTAGTCGCGGTAGATTTTCACACTCTCTTCATAGTCGCGTCGCTCTTCGGGGGTGTAACGTGCTATTTCGGCCTGTTCGAAGAACTTACCGAAGATGCGGTCCTGCAATGCCTTGGGTCGGTCGAGCAGACGCGAGAGGTTGCGCACGGCGAACATCCATTTGTCCGCCATGGTTTCCAATTCTTCCTCGGTCTTGGTGAATTTGGGCATCTCCAAATAGATGAAAGTTAGTTTGTCGTAGAACACGTGGTTGTCCTCCACGTCTTTCAACTTAATCTCATGGCGGTAGCTCTGTTCGGGATATTCGTTTTCCGGGAACACGAAGTCGAGAATGCCCACGGTATAGACATTTTCCAGATGGTAGTCCCACTTGCCTTTGGGGGCTTGTTCGCGGATTGGTGCGGCTGCATAATAGATGCTGCGATCTTTGAAGAACCTTTGTTCCGCCTTTTGCATTTCGACGATGAACTTTGAATGGTTCTCAGTCTCGCAATAGACGTCGAAAACCGACTTTCGGTCGCCGTACCCTTCTCCGAGAACCTCGCTATTGAGGTATTTGATGTCGCAGATGCCGACATCTCCATTGCCGAGGATGGAGTTGAGGAAACTGATGAGTAGGTCTTTGTTCATCTCGTTGCCGAAAAGCCGCTTGAAACCGAAGTCGGTGTACGGATTGATGTATCTCTCTCTCTTGTCGTCGGTAATCATATCTTAGATTTTTCTGCGAAGATAGTGTTTTTTGTCAGCATCTCCAAATTTTTGATTGTAAATATGGCGGTCGCATCTGATTTTCATCACAAGGCAGCCATTGGTGCATTCTTGTCATTTCGGGCGGGCACAAGACCCGCCCCTACGGTCGCACCGCCATTCTTGGCGTGTGGTTTTCAATCCTCAAATCTCAATCCTCAAATCTCAAATCTCAATTTTGTGTCAGTATCAGGTTCACAATGTTGGTGATGTCGGTGACGTTGACGTTTCCGTCCTGGTCTATGTCCGCGTTCTCCTCGAAGAACACCGGCATTATGTTCCCGAGGATGTAGTTGACGGTGAGTGAGACGTCGGTGATGTTCACGTAGCCGTCGTGGTTGACATCGCCCAAGGCGTAGCCACCAAGGATGGTCCATGAGAATTCCGCATCGTCGAGGGCTTGTGGTGTGCCATAGTCGTCGGTTATCACGATGTTTTGCGCGATGCCTTGATATTCACCTCCTGCCACCCTGCTTGGGATGAGGAGACGCAAGGTGAGGAGCTGCCCCTCCGTGCCTGTGATGATGGCGTTTCCCGACGTTATGGTCAGCCGATAGGCCTCGTCCTCCATGAGTTGCAGCGTGGCGGTCATCCCTGTGCAGCGGTCAGAGAGTGTTATGTTGTCGGTGTCGAGGTTGAAGCGATTGGGCAGCGTGATGTCCATCGTCACGGAATGATAGTCGAAGAAGTCGTCGTTGACAAGGTTGATGGCAATGGTTGCCGTAGCACCCGCTTCCAGTTCTTCCGGCTCTACCGTGGCGGTGATGGTCTTGTCGAGTTCCACGATGTTCAAGAAGTCCATCCATGTGGTGGCATTCTGATATGCCTCGAGGCATCCTTTGGGGACGTAGAGAGTTGACTTCTTGCGGTAAGGGAACACTGAGGTGCCGATGGAGACGGGCGTGGTTGGCATTGCCGCCACCTTTGTCAGTCTGGAGATTTCCGTGAATGCGTTGTATTCGATATTTGTCACGGTGGAAGGAATGATGATTTTCCTCAGGCTGGTGCAGCCTTTGAAAGCCATCTCGCCGATGCTTTCCAAGCCTTCCGGGAGCAGGATGCCGGACAGTTTCTTGCAACCGCTGAAGGCGCTGCTTCCGATGCTTTTGAGCGTGGAGGGCAGGGTGACGGTGGTGAGAGCTGTGCAGCCGGAGAAAGCCGAGCCGCCGATGGACTGTACGCCCTCGGGGATGTCGATGGTCTGCAGTCGGGCGTTGCCGTAGAAGGCCGACTGGCCGATGGCGGTGACCGATGCGGGGATGACGGTGGTGATGATGCCGAGTTGCAGCGTGTTGGTGCTGGTCTTGATGATGGCGTTGCAGTTCTCTCGGGAGTCATACACCGTGTTTTCAGGATCCACCGTGACAGAGGTGAGTGAGGAGCAGCTCCAGAACGCGCTGAGGGCTATGCTCGTCACCGTAGAGGGGATGGCGATCTCCTGAAGCGAGTTGCAGGAGTTGAAGGCATTGTCTCCTATTGTTGTCAACCCTTCTGGGAAGGTGACGGACTTTAAACCTGTGCATCCGTTGAAGGCGTATTCGCTGATGGTCTTCACCGCGCTGGGGATGACGATTTCCTGCAGGTTGGCACAGCCGAAGAAGGCGCTTGTTCCGATGCTGGTGATTTGCGGGGGAAGGACGATGGAGCGCAGGTTCTTGCAGGTGTAGAAGTCGTATGTCGAGATGCTGGTGATTCCCGTGAAATACTGCAGTTCGGGGAAGCGGATGACTTCTTCGTCAAAGGCGAAGACGGTGTTGAGTTTGGTGACCGCTGCCGCTTCCTCCATGCTGAGTTCGCCATCGCCGTTGGTGTCCCATTTCTGTACGCAGACGGATTTCACATGGTCGTCGAGGAAGTCGATATTTTGAGCGGTTGAGGATAGTGTGCTAATGCATCCGAGTATGAAAAAGATGGTATTCTTCATTTTCAACAATTTTTGGTGGTTCATATAGGTGTTAGGCTTTTTATGCTGCAAACTTACTATTTTTTTCATTCATTACAAAGGAAAACGAGGAAAATTGAAGATTGGGGATGTTGGAAATGGTCGATATGTTGGGTCAACGCCCTCTGGCCACCATTGCAGGCGGCCATAAGACCTTCCCCTCCAAATGAGCAATATATTTGTTGTTTTAGCCGTGTAAAACAGATGAAATCAAAAAGATACAGCCCCTATCTTTTCGGACATGCATGAAGCAAGTCCCTACGACTTCTGAGGAGGTGCAAACAAACGGTGCGACCGTAGGGACTTGCCTCGTGCATGTCCGACAGCACATAAAAATACGAAATACATGATTCTTGGATAAAATTCGGACATGGATATAATTCGGACATGCATGAAGCAAGTCCCTACGACTTCTGGGGGGGTGCAAACAAACGGTGCGACCGTAGATGGGGAAGGGAGAAGTGCACCGCCCTCTTGCTTGATAGTGCGCATCGCCCGAGGCCTCACCCTACGTTTGCTCCATCATTCTTGGCTTGGATGCAATACAAAAAGAAAAGCCTATGGCGGATGCCATAGGCTTTCTTATCAGTCGTGTTATCCTATACGTTGGTTGACGGATTAGTCCCAGAGACTCTTGGAGTTGCCGAAACTTTCTTCCTCGTCAAACGCACCCTCGTTGCCTAAGATGCCGGGGTCTTGACCACCGATGGTACCCGTTGAATCCTGGTCGAGAGGGTCGCCAAGGATGGCGTCCGTATTAAGATAAACAATCTCTGTCAGGGGTTTCTTATATTCCTTTTTCATTGTTGTGAAATGCAGTATCTGTTAGATTATTTGATGACCACTTTCTGACCGTTGTGGATGTACACACCCTTGGTGGGCTGAGCCACTCTTACACCTTGGATGGTGTACCATGCATTGTTGTCGGTCTTTACCACATTGGTGTTGACAGTCTTGATGCCGTCGATGACAGCGCCGTCTTCATATTCGTCGTCGATGATGGTGAGCACCATCATGTTGCCGTCGTTGGATGTCGTTCCTTCATCAGTCTGCTGAGTATCAGTCGTAGGCATGTCAGTGATGGTGAAGTCAGGCATCTGGTCCACACCCTCGTTGTGGTTGTCGAAGCGGTTGGTGGGAATCTGGGCGAAGGCACGGTTTTCCTTCATCAGGCTGGGCTGGAGACGCTGCCATCCGAAGATGCCTTTTTCAAGAGTAGTTCCATTTTGAACCTCTTCTTTTGTTCCCAATTTCACGCATGCGAAGTTACGGTATTCCTTGGGGTCGCCATAGTGACCGCCGGAGTAAGTGCTACTGTTCTTATAAGTCCATGGGAAGACAGGAGCCACGGGCCATCCTTCTCCGTAGGAGCCATGGAGCATGTTGATGTCATTGTCGGTGTTGCTGGAGGTCAGACGGCCTTCCTCGTAGCGGTCGCCAGTGTGTGGGAACTCCTTATAGACGTTTTCTGTGCCGAAGTCGCCACCCAGGACGAGGAATGACTTCTCGTCGATGGAGGTGGAGTAGAGCACCACGCCGGTGTTCTCGGGAACATAGCTGTATCCACCGGGTACGGCTTGCAACTGGCTATAGATTGCCTCGCTGTCGAAGTAATCCTTGTTGTCATCGGTATAACCAATGGTTCTGTCCTCTTCAGGTCCTGTCAATGGGTACTCGGCAACCTTGGCAACCAGTGGTCTGAGGTAGAGTATGCCGCCGATGGTCAACTTTGAGTAACGGGGTTGGTTGGAAGGATACTGTGCAAGTTCTTCTTCGCTCAGGCTGGCAATGAGGACATAGTCGTCATCGGTACGATTTTCAACAGCCTTCGTTTCGTCCGTGCAGAAGTATGTGCCGTTCTTCTTGTCTTTCACAAAGCCCACCTTGGTCGACTTGTAGTCAACGGCGCGATAGGCTGTGATTTCCTTAGGCAGCAGGCATGGGCCGTCGCCGAAAGAGCGGCTGTAGGTGCGGAGGAACTCACCCTTTGGAATGACTTGTCCGAAGTCGGTGTTGATGAACTCCATCCATCCATTGTATGAATAGCGTGTGTCGCCGACAACTTTTACTTCTCCATTTGCAACGCCTTCCACATAGTCGCCGAGAGTTGGTTGGTCTACTGGAGCACCATAACCAGCAGCAGGGCCAAGATTGTTGGGCACGTCATCATAGAACACCTGCAGACTGGACTGGCTGAGCAGCACACCAGCCTTGTAGTCGCCTACGAAGAAGTCGAAGGCAGAGGTGTAAGGATTGGTGTATGCAGAGCCTTGCTCAACAGCTGGTGACTGGCGTGTGATGCCGGCATAGGTTTGGTTGTTTCCAACAGGCATGTCGTTCGGGAAGATCAGTTTGGCACCCTTCGGCACATTGTCGATTTGGGTCTGCACCTCGGTGATGTCATAGTCGAATGCACCAATCTCGCAGTAGCACTGTGTGATGTCGGTGATGGGGTCATCGGGAGTGTAGCAAGCTTTGATTTCCACTCTCTCGATGAATTTGTCGTTGTTGAAGCAACCGGTGCCATGGCCGTTGCCGCGAAGGATCTTCGGGTGGCTGCAGATTTCCACCCACTTGATTCCTGTGCCGTTTCCTTGGTCGCAGCAATCACCAAAGGCTCCGACGGAAATCAGTCTCAGCTTGTGGCATTGGGAAAGGTCGACATATTCCAGTTTTTTGTCCTCCAAGAATGCGTTGTATTCGATGAGGGTGATGGCAGTGGGGAATGTGACGGTCTGCAGTGCCGGGTTCTTCATGAAGGTACACCAGCGGATCACCGTGACCTTCGTGTTGCTCAAGTCAACAGCGGGAATCCTTGTGTTCTCGAAGGCACCACCACCGATTTCCTCGAGGTTGTCGGGGAAGTTCACTTGTGTGAGTTGCGATGCAGATGCGAAGGCATGGTTGCCGATGGCTCTGAGGCTTGCGGGAAGGGTGACGGAGGTCAGTGAGTTGCTCGACTGAAGTAGGTTGTTGGGAATGAATGTGAAATTAGCATGATTGGGGAAGCTGACGCTCGAAAGCTGGCTTACATAACCATCGAAGGAGAAACCATCAGTTGTAATGGTGTACTCATAAGTGTAATACATATTACCCTGATCGTCATAATTCTCTTTCAGGTTGTACGGGTCATGCTTATTTACCGTGGAGATATCGGTGCCATACTTGTCTTTATAATCATAGGTGGTGTAGCAATAATACCATGTGCCATCAATCTGCTGGTATTTGTCTGAATTGTTCTGAAGGGTGTTTAAGTTGACAGTAACAGTTTCAGTATTCTCGTCTAAATAGGAGTAAGCTGTTTCTTCTTGAATCTCTGCTGTCCAACCTGCCTCGAATACCACATACCATTTGCCGTCTTTTTGTATATATTCAACTGGATTATTGCTAAGTGTGTTTTCGGGGAAGACAGCAGGGTTGCTAAACGGATCGCAAATTGACCCCCACACCTTGTAAACTGTTGTCTCTTGAACCTCATTCTGATGTGGAGTGACTTTCACTTCATTTGAGTATGTTTGTGAGTCGCCTGTCGGTGTGTATGTGAAGGTGACGGTACCATCCATACTGATGTCATCATAGGATTCCGTTACAGACACGAACTCACATGTCATTTTCTGGCACGAGCTGAGGTCAAGTCCAACGCCGACATTTTGCTCGCCTAACTTTTCAACCAGATTAAAAATGGTTTTGTTGTCTTTCTTCAGGTCGTGGTTTGACCAGTCACCTGTGAGTTTGATGGTTTGTACAGCCGCTTTCATGGCTGCATCTTTCTCAGCCGGACCTCCTTGGACGTCAGTGAAATAAGAGTCTCGCCATTGGTGAAGGGCCTGATTTACTTTGTGCTCGGAGGTCTCACCCAACCGTTCGTTGTAATTGACGGTCAAGACACCACCTTCGAACGAGGTGACGCTCACCGGGTTCACTTCTTGTGCTTGAGTGACTGTTACAGCCCCAAGCAGTAGCAATGATGTAAATAGTTTTTTCATAAATGTTATAAAAATGAAATAATTTGAATTAAATAGTTTTACCTTTTTTGTGTGGAGGTTCATCCCTCTTTTCTTTCCTTCTTCTTTCCTCGAAGTGTCTAATTTTAAGTATGTATTAGGATTGGATGTTACAGGGAAGCCCCTTTGTTTGAGAGAGTGGCAAGCGAAATGTTTGCCGTGGGTATCTTCAATGCTTCGCCGAGGCGATGACTTGGTTAGGCCGTTTAGTCTTGTTGGCGATTAGACCTAATGATATTTTCCGTGCAAAAGTAATGTATTTCCATGAATTGGCAAAAGTTTTTTATGTCATTTTATTGTTAAATGATGTTAATTTGTAAATCATTCTGCTTGGATGGGTATGCATTTTGGTGAAAATGTGTGGTATGTGCTTGATTGACAGACGTTTTGGTGGGTTATTATTCATTTTTTTTGCTTGTTTGCAAATTATAACCTGATTTTTGTTTATGACGGAAATGAGGTGAATGGATGGGGGATATGGAAGATGGAAGATGAAAGATGAAAAATTAAAAACTTAAGTTTCGGAAGTTCGGTTATATTGATATTCAATTATTTGCAGTAGATTCTTTTAAAAATGTATGGACAATCAAATGAAGATTCCATCAAAATGCCTCCATTTGTGAGGATTTTTTACTTCATAATTGAATTGTCAT
>JAFWSS010000100.1 GCA_017524385.1 Prevotella sp. | reverse complement strand
CTGTAGGGGCATAAGCCTTTCATCTACAAATGCTTATGCCCCTACAGGGCGACTATGAACATCTTGACACCCAAGGCGTTGCCTTGGGCTATGTGCTTGCTGGCCTTTCAGGCCGCCCTTCGGATACAAGCGGATAATCATAAAAAATTATTCGTGGTGAGCTGAAGAGTTACGGCACCGAGTTAATCCCACTTTATTTATGAAGATTTGTTTCAATTGAAGGCTTACCCGATACATTTCCTCGAAGAAAGTGAAATTTTTGAAAGATTTGGCTTATAATTCCAGACTTTTTTCTAACTTTGCCATGTCATTCAATTTTTTGTTGCCTTTTATTGAGCCATTAAGGCAAGTGAGATGATTGACATGGCAACTCCCTGACAAAAAAATTTGAGTCAGGAAAGACAAACATATTACATCAATGGCACGGATTTTTTAAGAATTATGACTATGAAACATCTTCAACACCTCTCAATTGTTGTGATTGCCGGATGCATTCTTTTGTTTTGTTCATCGTGCACCGAAGAACCGTTGTGTCCCGACGAGAGCCATCCCCATATCATTGATTTGGGGTTGCCTGATGGCACCCTATGGGCTTGTTGCAACGTTGGAGCGCCATCGCCAGAGGCAATAGGTGGATTCTATTCATGGGGAGAAACCAACGTCAAGCCCATTTACGATGAAGAGCACTATCAACATGGTGAACTCTCAAATATGATTCCGCAGCGGATGGGGAATATTGCAGGTACGGAATATGACGTTGCCAGCGCTCGTATGGGGGCGCCCTGGAAAATGCCAACATCAAATCAATGGAATGAACTCATTGACTATTGCAATTGGGACTGGGTAAAATACAAAGGCCGCCATGGTTGGCAAGTCACTGGCCCTAATGGAAACAAGATATTCATTCCTGCCGGTGGTATGAAAGGTAAAAGTTGGTACGAGGAAGACGAATTCGGCTATTACTGGACCTCCAATTTTGACCGCGAAGATGGGCCTATACAGTTTTTCACCAATGGAGGTTGTCGTGAAACGAAACCATCCATAAGCTATGACACTTATGGTTTCAATGTGCGTCCGATAGCCACACCATAATCGTTAACTTTACAATTAGTTGAAACTTTAACGCAGAACAGTCATAACAACTGCTGAGGGGGCTAAACTCATTTGCATTGCATGGCAACAATGCGACGGCAAAGCTGAGATGCCTTCGAACCCATCGATGCGACAATCATATGACCTATTGCATGGTTAACATATGCTAAAGAAAACTTTGGTGCTTCGCTCCTTGGCATTCATTGGACAAGCCGAATGGTTAACAGACACAAAAGAAAATAAAAAAAAACTAAAAGCACGTTCCCTTTAGTGCCTTTCCTATTTATCTTTGCTTGATATATGCCAGCAAATATGAAATGACAGGCGAAAACACCTTACATCACATCGAAAATGGTAAATTTGTATATATTGGAATGACAGGTAAAGTCGTGGACAGATGGATGTAATCAATGTTCAGTTTAGTCAAAAAAGCAATGACATTTCAAATATTAATTAAGTTATGAAAAAAAATATCTATTTTTGCTTATTTACAGTTGTCGTCACGACAATGTCCGTAGGGTGTATTAAACCTAACCCTAAAACCGACCAAAACACTCCAAAAGCAGACACTATCATTGTCCATGATACAGTTTATATCACTGTACATGATACAGTTCGTATCACCGAAACGCCGCCCCCTACTCCTGTTCCTGAAAAAGTAGAAAACCTGATGCCTACCAAAATGGAGTTCTATCGGGAAATGTTGGAATATTTTTGCAATCGGTTCTACAAGGAAGTATTGGATGCGAAATATATAAAAGGTTCTATTTTGATTGAGAAGGTCGAGGTCTTGGATAAAAACAAAGAAGTGAGGGTCAAAGCCCGACACAATTATGACGAAGGCGTGTTTTCAAGTGAAAAAGAGAGGCAACCATTCAAAGCCACTGTTTTAAAAACAGACGAGAACGAGTATGAAATTACATTCGAGAGAACGGAGGACGGTGCCAATTTTATAAAAACCATCCAATATCCTTGATTTTCCAGTAATTGCAAACGTCTAATCCTTATTGGCAATGCGGCTTCCACGCCGCATTGCCAATTATAATCAAACATAGATTACAAATGAAGCATTTATCTTTCTCAGGCATCGCTCTCCTATGCCTTGTTTCTTTATTTTGCAGTATGCTGACGAGCTGCACAGAGAACACAAATAAGAAAACCACTAATTTGGCTACGACTTTAAGCGATACTATTCCCTCTGAGCGAAATGAAAATAACAAGGGCGGCGGGCCTGTACCCGAACCCCAGCCTATACCCAAAAAAAAGATAGGCATAGCATTTGGCGGTGGCGGTGCAAGAGCCGCCGTACAGATAGGGGTGTTAAAAAGATTGGAAGAACTGGGTATAAAGGCTGACTATGTGGCAGGAACGAGCATGGGTGCTGTCATTGCTGCCCTTTATGCCGCTGGCTATACCACCAAACAATTAGATAGCCTCATGAAACAGGACCGAGACCTGTGGATTTACGACAAGACAAAGTTCTTAAATTTAAAAAAACACGATGGCAGAAAAGTGACGGGTGTCATCGAACGCACTTATTTTCAAAAGCACTTGGATTCGCTGCTTGAAAACAAAAACGTGCACCTATACCGTGACTTTGAAAAAGACAAAGAACATAAAATCCCATTCAGATGCGTTGCCACCGAATTCTCATATCAAGATTACAAGGAAGTGGTATGCTC
Source organism: Prevotella sp. (assembly GCA_017524385.1). Classification (GTDB taxonomy): domain Bacteria; phylum Bacteroidota; class Bacteroidia; order Bacteroidales; family Bacteroidaceae; genus Prevotella. Next base: position 16,118 of record JAFWSS010000100.1, on the reverse strand, counting down.
CCAAGGCGTGGTGGCCAAAGACCTCACATCATCCACTTCTTATCCGGGAGCTTTTGTCTTTTCGAAAAACAAGGGGAAGTATTTGCTTGACGGAGGCATGACAAACAACCTGCCTGTGGATGTGGTGAGAGACATGGGAGCTGAGATTGTCATCGCCATCGATCTGGAGAACGACAAGGAGGATTATACGATGGAATTGATTAGTATGGGGCTTTACCTGTGCAGTTTATCTGATAAAGAAACCTCTTCCTTTATCGACAAATTCTCAGCGACAAGATGGTTTAAAGACCAAAAATACTTGGAAAAGCGCAAGGCCAACATTGCTGACGCCGACATCTACATCCACCCGTCTATCGGCTATAATATCAAAGACTATGATGCGTTAAAAATAAGTGACATGATAAAAATTGGCTACAATGCTTGCCGCAAAGACGACATCGCAAGCAAGTTGGAAGCACTGAAGTAAATTTCCTGTGCCCGCCCGATGCCAAGGGGTTATGATGTTTTCGTTTCGGGCGGGCACAAGACCCGCCCCTATCCAGATGTGCGACGTTCGGAGACGTCGACCCCTAAGGGAGCACAGGGACACATAGCGGGCGGGCACAAGACCCGCCCCTACGACTTCGGGGGAAGTGCACCTAATTTTCAATTTTCAATCTTCAATCTTCAATCGAAACTTTTCGAGTTCTTCCACCACGTCGTCGAGGCTGTCGGTGAGGGTGAGGAGGAGGTTTTTGTATTTGCCAGTGTTGACAAGGCTCTCGAGGAGGGGATAGACAGGCATCTCATTGGTCCAGAAGTTTTTACCCAAGAACACCATGGGACTGGAGAAACCAAAGGAGAGATAGTGGTTCTGCACGGCATCCTGGAAAATCTCCTGCATCGTGCCTGCACTGCCCGGCGTATAGACGATGCCACCATAGGCGAGGGTGAGGATGCTGTCCTCACGGATGCTGTTCTCGAAAAACTTCGCAATGTGTGTGGCAAAAGGAGTGGAAGGCTCATGACCATAGAGCCATGTCGGCATACCAAGGCTGTGGAATGTCGTTTGTGGGAATTTCTCCATCACGTTGAAAGCCGTTGCCAACCAACCCTTGTCCTTGAAGGAAGGCGCAACGGCAAGCATAGCGAGAGCCTCCCCGACTTCCTCTTCACTCCTCCCCGCCATCCAAGCACCGAGATGCGTGGCCTCCATGGCCCCAGGCCCACCGCCGGTGAGCATGCAGAAACCCTGTTCGGTGAGTCTCTTCGACAGCAACACGATTTCACGGAACATCTTGTCGGTGCGCAACAGTGCATGACCGCCCATCACCCCCACGCAGTGCCGTGGGTTGTGGTGCTTGAAGAATTCGTTGAGCGCCACATGGATGCCATGGTCGTGCAGGGTTCGTGCAAGCAACTCTTTTACGTCTTCCGACTGCTTGCCCTTGGATATGAAATGGCGGTAGGCCCTCGTGTCGTAACAGTCGGCGAAACTGTCCTCGTCGCCGGGAACGAAACCATCATACAACTCCGCCGCATCATAAAGTCGGCTGCGCGACACCTCGAATGGGACAGCCTTAAAATACTCCACGACCTGTGCCAAATCTCTCTCTTTGCTTATTGTAAACATATTTTTTTAGGAGTTAAAGGGGAGTTAAAGAGGAGTTAAAAGGGAGTTAAAGGGACATATGTTCTCTTTTTATGCCCTTTGCCTTCGCCGATATTTGTCACGGCTCGGCATTGTTTATGCTATCCACACTTCTTCAAAACCTTTCATATACCTCATTATTCCTTACTTGCATGTGTTTTTGTTTAAGTTGTGGCAAAGATAATGAAAAATATAGGAAAAAAAGATATTTTTGGTTGTTTTTTGAAGGTGTGATTCATTTTATTGCCTATTTTTGCACTGTGAAAACCTATCCGCTGTCACATTCACAAACGGGCATCGTATTGGCTTGCGGGCGACATCCCGAAAGCACGAACTACAACCTGCCATCCGCCATTCCCTTCCCAAAGGAGGTGGATGCCGACAGGCTCGCCCTTGCCGTCAGGGAGATAGTGAGAAGCCGCCCTGTGCTCCGCACCCGACTTGTCATCACGGAAAAAGGCATCCCACGGCAGTATGCCGATGAAGAGGTGGAAATCCCAGTAGCTGTCCGAAGGATGACGGAGAGCGAAGTGCTCACTTATCTCCACGATGGTTTTGTACGGCCTTTTGTCTTGTTCGGTCCTCACCCCCTGTGCCGTTTCGAAGTGGTGGAAACAGAGGCGCACCACTGGTTGCTGTCCGACTTCCACCATGTCATCGCCGATGGCATCACCATCGCCCATTTCTTCATGGGGCGCGACCTGCCTGCGGCGTATGCGGGTAAACCATTGGGCGACAGCGGCCTCTTGCTTTACGAACAAGCGGAAGAAGAGGAGCGGCAGAAATCCACCTCGGACTATCAGACCGCCAAGGCATACTACCACGAATTGTTTTCCGATGTGGAGTTCACGGCATTGCCTTCTACAGCCAACAACGAGCCAGACAGCGGGTTCATTGTCAGCGAGAGGATTCCCCGCACATCTGTTGACGCTTGGTGCGAGACGCATCACGTCACCCCCAACCAACTGTTGATGGGTGCCTTCTGCATTGTCCTTTCGAAATTGTGTCACACCTCCCGCGTAGCCTTCGCCACCTTGAGTCACGGGCGCAACCGAAAGTACCGCGATGCCTATGGCATGTTTGTCAAGACCGTTCCGATGGTGAGCGAGATGGAAGCCGACAGTTCTGTCTTGGACTACGTGCACAGTCTACGTCCCCTGCTGACAGCCTCCATGCGTCACGCCGCCTACCCCTACACCCATTTCTGCCGCGACCTGCACAAAAGCGCGGAAAGCACCTTCGCCTTTCAGGGCAACGACATCCTCGAGCGCGTCACTGTGGGCGGAGCCTCCGTGAAAGGCATTCAACTAAGCAAAGGCGTTGCGGGCAGCGGCCTGGGATGCATCGTCTATGCCTCCGACCAAGAGTATGAAATCCGCGTCGATGCCAGTGGGTCCACACACGGGAAGGCAACCTTGGTGATGTTCGCCCGCTGCATGACCCTTTGCCTCGAACAGATGCTGCAACATCCACACCTCGCCATCAAGGATGTGGAACTTGTGGACGAGAAAGAACGCGCAGACATCATCCGCCTGTCGCAAGGAGAACAAATGCCCTACGACACCAGCAAGACTTTCCTGGACCTTTGGTTGGAACAAGCGCGGCGCACGCCAGAGGCATTGGCCGTAAGCGATGGCAGCGATACGATGACCTACGCACAGTTGGAACGTTCGACGAGCGACGTGGCACATTGGCTCGCCGGTCAAGACGTGGGGCGTGGCGACTTCGTCGGAGTGGCAGCCATCCCCTGCTGCGGTTTCCTGACAGCAGCCATCGCCATCATGAGGTGCGGAGCCGCCTACGTGCCCCTCGACCCCTCCTGGCCGGAGGCCTACCGCAAGGCCATTGTTGCCGAAGCCCACCTGAAAGCGATGCTCGACCCCATGCACCTCCCCCACCCTGCCGCTGGAAGTGCCCTACGGCTGCCCGTCCCTTCTCCCGACGACACCGCCTATATGATATTCACCTCTGGCACGACAGGACGGGCGAAAGGCGTGATGATTCCCCACCGCGCCCTGACCAACTTCCTGCTTTTCATCGTGCGTCGCTGGCATCTGGATGAGACCTCACGTATCAGTTGTCACTCCTCCCTGGCTTTCGATGCCTCCGTGGAAGACCTTTTCCCCGTCCTCACCGTAGGAGGCACCGTCTATCTGATGCCCGAAGAGGTGAGGCACGACGTGAACAAACTCCATCAGTTTCTCGACGACCACCATATCACCGGCGGCTGCTACACCACGCAGATGGGTGCTCTGATAGCCAGCCGCCCACACCCCACACTCGACTACATCTGTCTTGGCGGCGAAAAATTGACGGAGGCGCCCCAGGCCACGTGCCACGTCTACAACACCTACGGTCCGACAGAGTGTTGCGTGGATGCCACCTATTTTGAACTGGAACGAGGCCGCACCCATGCCACCATCCCCATCGGCCGCCCCCTGGACAACACCGCCGCCTACGTGGTGGACCACCACGGCCGGCTCCTTCCCCAAGGCGCCGTGGGAGAACTCTGCCTGTCGGGGCCACAGTTGGCCACCGGCTATTGGCACGACCCAGAGCTCACCCAAAAGCGCTTTACACCTGGTGATCCTAGAAAGACGAGTGACCCTAGGAATACTATCGCCCACCTGCTCTATCACACCGGCGACCTTGCTCGTTGGAATGCAGAGTGGCAATTGGAATACATGGGCCGCCTCGACCACCTGGTGAAAGTGAACGGATACAGAGTGAGCCTTGACGAGGTGGAGCGCCTTGTCGCTCTCCTCCCCCATGTCACGTCGGCCTGCGTTGCCATAGTCTCCTATCAGGGACGCGACCAACTGTGCGCCTACTACACTTCAGAAGAAGCAATGGACACCAAGGCGTTGATGCAGGCGATGCGCGAGAAAACTCCCTCCTATATGGTTCCCACCTGTTGGATGCAGTTGGAACGGCTTCCGCTTCTACCTAATGGGAAGACCGACCGCAAGCACCTGCCTGCCCCCGACTTTCACACGTCGCATGCGTCCACCACCCACCTCACACGCTTGCAACGCATGGTATGCGAGGCATTCTGCCAAGTGCTGCAATGCGAAGGTGTGGGCATCGACGACGACTTCTTCGTCCTTGGAGGTTCGTCGCTGACTGCCATGAACCTGATGACGGTGCTGGGCGAAACCGGGTGCAAGGTGGAATACGGGTGGGTTTTCCAGCATCCAACACCGAGGCTACTTGCACAAGCGATGACACGCGAACAAGCCACCAACCTCTATCCCATCGAGGGGATGAGGAGTAGTGGGAGTGATGGGGATGATGGGGAGAATGGGATTAATGGGGTTAATGGGGTTAATGGGGACTGCGCATCTGGGGGCTTGCTGCTGACCGGCGGCACTGGTTTTTTAGGCATCCATGTGCTCCATGAGTATCTTGAGTGTGAAGAGGTTGAGGTGTGCTGCCTTGTCAGGGGGAGTACGCCAACACTTGCCCGAGAGAGACTGCTAGACACCTATGCCTACTATTTCGGGAAGTCGCCCACGGAGGAGCAACTCGAGCGCCTGGACGTGGTGGCGGGCGACCTGACCGATGACGATGTTCTCACCTCGTTGCATGGGCGTGACGTCGCCAAGGTCATCAACTGCGCCGCCGATGTGAGGCATTTCGCCCCACAAAAGGAATTGTTTGCCGTGAACACGGAAGCGGTGGAGCGTCTGGCTGCCTTTTGCCACGACCATCACGCGCTATTGGTGCAGGTGTCCACCTTGGGCATCGCTGGATACCATGATGCGCTGTCGGGTGCTGCCTCCACGCTGACCGAGCACGACTTGAATATCGGCCAGCAATTGCATGACCCCTACACCCACAGCAAGTTCATGGCCGAGCGTTGGGTGTTGGAGGCGGTAGCCAAGGGGGTGCTCGATGCGAGAATCATACGCGTAGGCCATCTGTCACCTCGATCCACCGACGGACGATTCCAACGCAATGCCGAAACCAACAGCCTGGCAATGGCGTTGCAGCTCTGCAACCTCTTGAGGATGGTGCCGACATCTACCGCCGACCTCCCCGTCTGCCTTATCCCCGTGGATTTAGCGGCAAAAGCCATCTTGCTACTGGCTGGGATGAGAGCCCCCAAGGACCTTAAAAACCTTAAAGACCTTAAAAACCTTAAGGCCTTCCACCTTGCCCTGCCCGATGCCCCGACCTTCCTCGAACTGCTGCAAAGCCGATGCTCATCCGACCTGTCTGGCTTGTCCGACCAGTCTGCCCCCACTCTTCGCGTGGTGGACGACCGGTTGTTCTTGGAGACCGTGAAAAAAGCGTCAGCCGACAATGCCATGCGCACCATGGCATTGTCGGCTGTCGCCCATCTGTCTGTGGCGGAAGGACATCGCCCAAACCTCATCGACTGCTCCTGCAGCACAGAGGTGCTCCGCCAACTTGGTTTGGAGTGGTGAAAGGCCTAAAGCACGGGCTTTCAGTGGCGGGCGGGCACAAGACCCGCCCCTACGACTTCGGGGATTCTTGGCGGCACTTTCCGGGGTCGGGCGGGCACAAGACCCGCCCCTACGACTTCGGGGGATTCTTGGCGGCACTTTCCGGGGGTCGGGCGGGCACAAGACCCGCCCCTACGACTTCGGGGGATTATTGCTCCTCCCAAGCCTTGACGACGTCTTTGATGTCGAGGCCCAGCAGTTTCATGTTTCGGAAGAGTTCAGGCAGGTGTTCCTCGAGGAATTCCTTCCTCCTTGCCGTCAAGATCTGCTCCTTGGCTCCTGGCTTGACGAAATAGCCCAATCCACGCTTGTTGTAGATGACCTCGTCGCGAGCTAGTTGGTCGTAAGCCTTCATGGCAGTGTTGGTATTCACCTGGAGGAGCACGGCATATTCCCTTACACTCGGGATTCGCGCATCATCCTCGTATTTCCCAGAGAGGATTTCATCGCAAAGGCGGTCGGCCATCTGGATGTATATGGCTTTGTCGTTGCTGAATGTCATAGGTTGAACCAATTAGAGGAGATGATTTGGAATCGCTTGAAGAGTCTGAAACTCAACCAGAAGTTGAATATGGCGACAAGGAAGAAGAAGATGGAGACACCATATTTCAAGGCAGAAGAAGACCCTACGGTAGCATCGTTGACAATCATTTCGGCTATCTCGTTGTGGTAGGTCTTGACGACATACATAAGGATAGCCATAAGCAAGACTTGCAAGGAAGCCGTGATGACGAACTGCCCCTTGCGGAGCCATGTTCCCATGACGATGAAGCACGACGAGCCCCAGAGTCCCATTACCATTTTTTTCACATCACAACCCGAAGCTCCATCTTCTACTCCATACATATGCAAGAGGGATTTTGTTCTAGGCAACCATTGCTCACCCAACAAGTATAGCAGTCCGTTTCTGAGAAGGTCTCCCAGGATGTAAGCCAGAAATATGCTCACGGGGAAGATGACAAGCGCAAAGATGAAGGCAGAAGTCCATCTTTCCAGATTGGTGGCGGGCAATGTGAGGTATGCGGCACGTTTCTGCTTGCTCTTCATCCACTCGAAGATGTTGCTGTTGGCCACCATGACGGCAATCATTATGAAGAGCAAACTCATTGTGCTTGAAACATCCACAGCAGCCTGATAGGCTGGGGCGCTCGCCATGTCATCTACCTGTTTCGTTAGCATGAACACAAATAACATTTCGATGGCGAAAGTGACAATCATGGCGATGGCCGACCATTTCAGCAGTTTGCCTCGTTGCTCGTAAAAGCACCATGTCATTGTTCTGACGAATCTATTGAAATTGAAATTATTCATTTTTCCAAGTTTTAAAGTGTGTTGATGAACCGTCCTATCAGCTGCCTGCGGCAGAAGAGGCGATATGAAAGAAAGTAGTTAAAGATGCTGGCGGCAAGCAACAGGCAGCCGATGAGCACGCCATGGTTGAGCACGATTTCGTGCATCACCTTTCCTTTTCCATACCCGTCGTCGGGCAACATCACCATCACGGCGATGAAGAGGGCTAACAAGACGAAGGAAGGCAGGATGAAATTGGTTTTGATGTTTCTTTGGAAATTCGCCCCCACCAGATACAAGGTATGACTCCACAACAGCAGCATCAATCCCACGAAGAATGCCTTGTTCCATGTCGGGTGGAAGGAGTTTGAAGAGACGGCCTCCCAAAGGACGGAGCCCAACGGCTCACGGCCGAGAACCAATCCTACAACATACTGCAGGATGTCGCCCACCAGGCTGCTGATGAAGAAGGTAACCATGAAGATGAAGATGGTGAAGAGGTATCTGACAAGGAATTTCTCCAAATTGGATGCAGGGAGGACGAAAAGGTCGCGCATGCCTTCCTTCCTGTTCGAATAGGATATGAAGAAATTGGCGGGGCTTACCACCAGCAAGTAGAAAAGTAGACCTGTGAGAGCCCCTTTGACAAAGAAGAATCCCTTTGGACTACCCATGTGGATGTTGACAAACTGGAAGATGACAATCATCGCCCCGAGGGATGTCCACATGGTCTTCTTGTAATAGGGCAGGTCGGTGACGAAAGTCCACCGCAGCAGTCTGCCCAATCGTTGCATATTGATGATCTGGCCCATTGTTGCTATTGGTTGGTTTTGCCTTGGTTTCCGATGCTACCGTTCACTTTTCCGAGGGTGACGGCGTTGAAGAGGAGTTCGAGATTGAGCGGAGTTTCCGGCATGTCGGCGGTGCGTCTTGTGATGACGGCGTTGCCCTGCACAGACGGTTCGCTGTAGAGGACGTCGTCGACAGGTGCGCCCGGTGTCCTGTATTCGAAGTTGTACTGCTCGCAGATGTCGGCCACTGAGGCGTCGAGCAACAGTCTCTCATTGCTCAGGATGAGGATGTGGTCGAGCAGCGACTCCACGTCGTGCACCTGGTGGGTGGAGATGATGAGCGTGCGGTCGTCGGTCATGTTGTTGGCCACGACGCGTCGGAACTGCACTTTTGAAGGGATGTCAAGACCGTTGGTGGGTTCGTCCATCAGCAGCAACCTTGTTCCAGCCGCGAGGGCGAAGCTCATGAACACCTTCTTCTTCTGTCCCATGGAAAGCGACTGTAGTGAGAGAGATGCGGGCAGTTCGAAGTCGTTGAGGCAGTTTTGCAACACCTCGCGGCTGAAACGTGGGTAGAAGGGTTGGTTGATGCTGACGTATTTCTCCAGGGTCATGTTGGGGAGGTCGAACTCCTCCGGTACGATGAACAGTTCCTCGAGCATTTCGGGGCGACGGAGCATGGACTCCACGCCATCGACCTTGACTGTTCCATGACTAGGCCTGAGGAGACCGGAAACGAGGTAGAGCAGTGTGCTCTTACCTGTTCCGTTCTTGCCCAGAAGGCCGTAGATATTGTTCTCTGTGAGTTGCAGGCTGAAGTTGTTGAAGACTTTCGTCTTTTGTCCTGCGTAGCTGAAACTGATGTTTTGAATATCGATCATGATTTTTTTATTTGGGAGTTAAAGAGGAGGGATAAATAATTAATAATTAATAATTTATAATTTAAAATTAAAAAGGGGAGTGCTCCCTCGCCCCCGGCCTGCGGCCACCCCCTCTCGGGCAGAGGGGGAGGAGTTAAAGGGGAGTTCTTTTAGGAGTTAAAGAGGAGTTCTTTTAGGAGTTAAAGGGGAGTTAAAGAGGAGTTAAAAAGGAGTTAAAGGGACATGTGTTCACTTCGTTGGGAAGTCTTTTTAGGAGTTAAAGGGACATGTGTTCACTTCGTTGGGAAGTTTTTTAGGAGTTAAAGGGACATGTGTATGCTTAGACTGCCATTTATGATCACTTTCCTGCGAAGAGGTTGTCGTTTTGTGGTGCAAGGATGAAGAGTCGCTGTATGGTGGTTTCATCATTGCTACCCACGAGGATGTGTGTGACGGAGTCGAGATGGTTGCTGTCGAGGCTGTAGAGCATCTTTTCATCGGTGGAATTCCAAGTGCAGGTCTTGTTGTTCCAGGTGCAGTGGCTGAGTTCGTAGTTGTTCTCGGCGTAATTGAACCTGAGACAGGACTTGGGGAGGTAGCTTTTTGCCTCTGCGTTCCATTTGCAGCTGATGCGCTCGGTGAGGCGTCCATGGTTGTCGTAGTCGAAATGGTAACAAAGTTTCGGCGTGAGGAAGCCGGCATTCTTCTCGTAGACATAGAGTGTGGTGACTGCGCCGTTTTCGGTGTCGGCGTTGTAGTAATACATGTTATCGGTACTCTGAGAGAGGTTCAAGTACATGCTCATGATGGTGAAGACGGTGATGATGACGTTCATAATGTTGATATTTTAGAGGGTTACTATTTTTAGTGTTTTAGTGTACTACTTTAATAGTACACTGCAAAAGTAGGTCAAAAATCAATACCCTCCAAATTTTTCCGCACTTTTTTTCGCAGAAAGATGCGTTTTTAACATTCGTTTACAATCAGGGAGGGGACTTGAGATGCTAGAAACACCAGAGGCATAAAGAATGGAAAAAGGCCACCTTTTGGCAGCCTTTTTCCTATAATAGTCTCTATAATAACTATGTATCCATAGTCTATATCATCCTAATATCCATATGAAAATCTTGGAAACATTTCACCCTTCCCTATTGATTATTCTTTATCTCGTCGGCGATGATTTCCGCCATCTTAGCCACGCCCTTGTCGTTGGGGTGGATGCCGTCGTTCTGAACTTTGTCGGCATCCTCGGCAAAGAGGGTGTGGAGGTCGATGACTTTCATACCGTATTCCCTGGCCACCTCCTGCTGTATGGGGATGATGCCGTTGACGATGACGGAGTCGTTGATGTTCCACGACGATTTGAAGGCCGGTATGGGTGTGCAGAGGAAGATTTGGGGTTTGACGGGCTCAGCCACTTTAGCCTTCCTGCCTTTTTTCTTTCCCTTGGCAGGAGTGGCGAGCGACGGACAGAGTTTGAGAATCATCTCTTGGAGGTCCTGCTTGAAAGTGTCGCCATACTGCCAGTTTTGTGGTTTGGAGTCGTTGGTGCCCAACTTGATGACGACGATGTCGGGTTGGAAGGCTTGTGCATCCTGCCATGCCATCTCGTTCATATAAGGCATGTCACCCTTGTTGAGCATCGTCCTTCCACTCACGCCGAAGTTTTTCACCCAGTAGCCATCTCCCAGTCTATTCTGGAGCAGAGCGGGATAGCCATGTTGCGGAGCCATGTCGATGCCGTGTCCGTCGGTGATGCTGTTGCCGATGCACGCCACCTTGATGGCGTCGGGCTTCGGAGTTTTTATGTTTTTGAGCCAGTTGTCGAGGTCGTTGAGCATCTGGTCGTGGAATTTGAACCATGGTCCCACGCCCCATCCGTGGTCGCCGGCAGGATAGATGAACATCGAGCATTCGTTTCCAGCGTTTCTCATAGCCGAGTAGTAAGCGATGCCGTTGGTCACCGGCGGCACCAGTCTGTCGTCATTAGACATAAGGATGACGGCCGGCGGTGTGAGGTGTCTTTTCACGGCGTTCTGCGTGGAGTATTTCTTCACCATCTCTGGGTTTTTCTGGTCCTCGCCGAGGAAGTTACGGCACGACCACACGTGCGACACCTTCTCGTCCATGGAAATGACAGGATAGAAAAGGATGGTGAAGTCGGGTCTCAATTCGTAAGGTGAGAGCGTGGAGATGACCGATGCCAGATGTCCACCTGCTGAGAAGCCCATGATGCCGACATCATGCGGGTTGATGCCCCATGTAGCCGCCGAATCCCTGACGATGCGGAAGGTTTTCTCCACGTCGTCGATGGGCCGTGTGCGGTCGCCATTGGGAAGTCTGTAGTTCACTACGAAGTAGGCGATGCCTTGCTGGTTGAGCCAGTTCGACCATTGCAGACCTTCGTGGGAGTTGGAGAGCACGGAGTAGCCTCCCCCCGGGATGCCGACAATGGCTCTTCCCGATGGGTTCTCGGGCAGGAACGCCACCATGTGCGACTCGCCTTCCACCAAATCGATTTTGAAATTCCTCGCTGTCTGTGCCTGGATGGTCATACCCACCAGCAGCAGACTCAAAAAGACTAATTTTCTCATAAATTATTATAGGTTGATAGTTTTTATAGGGGCAAAGGGAACTTTTTTCCCTGTGGAGTCAGGTCACAGGGGTGCCAGGAGTTCACTTTTTAAGATATTTCTTTCCTTTTTTGGTGATGACGATACCTTTGTAATCGTCATTGACTTTCAAGCCCATGGGGGTGTAGAGCACATCGTCGTCATCGGGCAGGATGGTGATGCTTTCGACGCCGGTCCTCGGGTTGTTGAAGAACTCATCGGTGACATCGAGCCGGTGGCGCAGCCAGTCCTCGATATAGTCGATTTCCTTTTCGAAGTCCAAGGCGAGGAAGGCGATGTCTTCGTCTCCGCTCCATCGTCTCTCCTCCCTGTCGGCAGCCCCGCAGTTTTTAACCTTATTATAATACGAGCGGTACCTGTTGACGAGGCTGTCGGCGGAGAAGATGTTTTCACGCAGTGCGAAATACCGGTCGTGCACCTTTTGGTTGAAGTTGTCGGGGTTGGTGCTCACCAACTGCCATCCGATTTTCGTTGGTGTCATGGGGAAGGCGTCGTAGGCAGTCATTTCTGTGTGTGGTGGCAGGTCGTTGTAGTTTTGCCCCACGGTGGTGTCAAGGTCCCAGAGGGCCAGGGTCAGTTTCTTGTCTGTCTGCTTGTCATAGACAGCCCAGAAGATGTTTTTCCCTTGGAGGTCGATGGCGTTGAGGAGGTTGACGAAGATATAGTAGTCGATGAACACCGGTATGTCGATGTATTCGTCGATTTGGTCTTTGAATTCGTGGTCCTCGCAGTTGACGACGAAGTCGATGGCGTTGTACAGCGTGCTGTAGTCGGAGGGGCAGAGGTCGTCAAGTTCCGGGTATTCGAGTTGGAAGTCCGCCCATCTGGGTTCGGTGTTGTCATAATGCGTGGTAAGAGTCCAGAAAGTGGTGTCCTCCCACCCTTCCGACTTCCATAGTCCTCCATGAATCTCGCCAGTTGAACTGTCAAACTTCATCAGTTGCATCTGTTTGCGGTCGACGGGTTCGCACATGTTGTAAATCCCTTGATATTGGTCGTTGAGGAATACCTCCACGATTTCCCCCCTCGACGAGGTGTGCACATCCGCCTCCCTCTCGGCATAATAGGGCTTGGTGGCGAAGTCGTCCCACATCTTAGCAGCGATATGGTTTCTCATTCTGAAGAGGTCCACCTGTCCCGCATCAAGAATCCATCCGTTGTCCTTCCTGAGGCCGAAGAATCGATAGTCTTTCTTCTCCCCCTTCTTGTCAACGAAATTGATCTTGTAATTCCTTTTGTGTTTGGCGGAATCATTGGTGGTGTATCCCCTCCATTTCACCATGGCCTTCAATTCCTGTTCGCCCTCACCCGGCATCTGCAGGGTGATGCGCGCAGGAGCCTGCTCGATGCCGAATTCCCCCCAGAGATGGACGATGGGAAGGTAGGTGAATTCGAGTTGTCTATGCAGAAGGCTGTCGCCAAGCATGGCCCTGACGGAATAGGTCTTTTGTGGTTCCACCTGGTCGAAGGTCACTGTCTGCCCGACAGGCTGTCCGTTGACCTCCACCTGTTGCCAGTCGGTGCTATCCTCCAAGGTCACTTGTGCCTGCCAGTCCTTTCCCCACTGGTGAGCGGGTATGGTGACGAGGTAGGTGTTGGAAAGCCTGTCGAAGGCGACAGGTGTCCCATCAATGATGATTTGGCCTGCCACGTCAAGGCTAGCCAAAAGACTGCAAATGAGGAGGATAAGAACTTGCCTCATTTCTTTTTACCCCACCAGCCAATCCAGGGTTCGAGGTCGATGTCAGCATAGCCCTCGGGTGCCACCCTCACCTTGGTGTTGCCGCTGTCCTTGCCCAGCAAGAACTTGTCGATGTATGCCACCACCTCTGGATATTGCGACTCCGGCAGTTGGCAGTGCCCGTGTCCGGCAACGATGGAATATCCCACGCGGTCGTCGATGCCGAACTGCTCCCACACCTTGATGGCTGCGTTCATGGAGACATATGCTGCAGGGTCGGCCAGCCACTGGTAGTCAGGGTTGCCCAACATAAGAATCGCCCTTGGGCACACCATGGCCACCAACTCATGGTGGTCGTAAGGAAGATAGGAGACATTCTCACCGCCGTAGCTTTCCTTCAGGCTCTCCATGAACCAGTGGTAGTCGGTGTTGTCGATACCCTCGACGGCTGTGGCACCCGGCTGGGCGTTCATCCAACTGGAATATCTCCATGCTGCGGCGCCACCGCCGCCGGGCTCCTGGGTTATGACGAGAGCGACACGCTCGTCGAAGGCTCCACAGAAAAGCGCCATCTTTCCGGCATAGGAGCATCCCGTCACGCCAATGTGCTTCATATCGATTTTGGTTACCTCCGGACCAAGCTGCTGCAAGCCGTCGAGCAAACGGCTGAGTCCCCATGCCCACTCGCTATAGGCGCCGTTCTCTTTCAACGACGGGTAGAGGCGGTCGAACTCATAGTCCCCCCGGTCACCACGTTTGCCGAACTGCGAATAATTGGCGACCTGCCTCTCGCTGAACACCATGGTTGCGATGGGCTTTGTGGAATAGACCGCCGGCGGCAATGCTATGCCACTGGTGCCTACCATCAGCGCATAGGGTGGCTGGCCCGTCTCGGGGTACTTGATGGTGGCGCTGAGTTGGAGGGTCTGTCCATTGACCGTCACATCCACGACCAATTTCTCTCCTTCCATCTTCGCCTTGACAGCCGACGGTGGCACGACAGGCTTCTCGCCAATCTCATAATGCTGTATCTCCTTGGCTATCTCGCCACGTCGCTTGCTCCATTGGGAGAATTTCTTCACCCTGCCTTTCCCGTTGGACCACTCCAACGGGTCGGTGAGGCCAACAACTTTATGCGCCTCCTGCCTGGTGGGGAAAACAGGTGTGACCTTTGCCCCTGTGTTTTCTACGTCATAAACAAGAGGGATTTTCTTCTGCGCCGACATGCTCATGGAGCATAGGACGAAAACAGACAAAATAGACAGATATCTCATAGTGTAATAAATAGTGTAATAATTTGATTATGCAAAGTTACGAAAAATCAATATCAGGACAAAAGTTTTTCCTGTTTTTTTATGTCCAAAAGGAAATGACACATATGCCACATAAGACCGATAAGCCTCATAAGACTTATGGTTATCAACAACTGTACAATCATAAAGAAAAACAAATTATTGATGAAAATGCGTATATTTGACAAAAAAAAACTACTTTTGCAGCCGCATCCCAAACAATGAGAAAAGGGTGCAGACCAAAACCAAAAAACAATGAACGAAAAATACTACCAGACACTGAAGTCCGCAGAGACTGAAGACTGGTTGGACTTCCACGTTGTCAGGCCGATATGTTATTACCTGGCCGTGTTCTTTGCACGTTTCGACATCCATCCCAATACCGTCACCATAATGTCGATGTTCTTTGGTGTCGGCAGCAGTTTTTTCTTTGCCCACGGCTGTTTCCATTACGAAGGCACCACCGGCTTGGTGTGCAACATTGTGGCCATCGTCTTGCTCATCATTGCCGACCTGTTGGACTGCACCGACGGTCAACTGGCCCGCATGACCGGGAAAAAAAGCCGTATGGGCCGCATACTCGACGGCATCGCTGGTTTCGTCTGGTTCGTACCCATCTATGCCATGCTGGTGTATCGGTTCTATTGCCACCACGACATCGAGTTTGGATGGCTGGGCATCGCCGACACCCCAACGAACACCTTCATCGCCACCCTCGTCGTCTTGGCATTAGGAGCCATCGCCGGGTTTGCAGGCATGGGAGCCCAGTCGCGTTTGGCCGACTACTACATCCAAGCCCACCTCTTCTTCCTAAAAAACGAGGAAGGCAGCGAGTTTGACAACTCTGTACGCCAGCAGGAAATCTACGACCAGATGCCCAAGGATGCACCCCTCGTAGAGCGGGTCTTCCAAAAGTCATACATCGACTACACGCGCAAGCAAGAGCAAGCCACACCCCAACTCCAACGGCTGGTCACCTTGCTGCGCCAGAAATACCCCAGTGCCACTGACATCCCTGCGGACATCAGGGAGGAGTTCCACCGCCATTCCCTGGCGTTGATGAAATGGAACGGACTGCTGACCTTCAACTTCCGCTCCGCATTCTTCTTCTTGTTCTGCCTGCTCGACGTGCCTGTCGTACATTTCCTCTTCGAAGCCATCGCCATGACCATGCTGAAATGGTATGTCAATCATCGCCATGAGAGTTTCTGCAAAGCAATTGCGGATAAGATTGGAGATTGAAGATTGAAAATTGAAAATTGGCCGAAGTTGCTCACGCTCGGCAGACTCCAAGCAAGCTTGGTCTGCCCTCGCTGGGAAGCGTCGCCCCCAAGAATACTATGATTTGCAACGTTTATCCCTGACGACTATCGAAAAACAATGAAATCATTTTGACAATATGCGTTTTTTCACTAACTTTGCTTCGCAATTGTTCAACACAAGGAAAAAAGAATGATGGAACAGGAAAGACG
>JAFWSS010000099.1 GCA_017524385.1 Prevotella sp. | reverse complement strand
GGGCACTGAACTGCGGAGGAAGACAGAAAGCCTGTATTGCTTATATGAGTGCAGTAGTGTTTACGACAAGCAGAAGAAACGTGCAAGAAAGGTCACGGGAAAGTACCTTGGCTCCATTACGGAGGAAGGCGGTTTTAAGCCGTCGAAGAAACGCCTGCTCGAACAGGAACTGGCTGCAGCCAAGGAAGAGGGTGCTTCCGGCGTGCATTCGGAGGAAATCGGGCGGCTGAAGCAGGCGGTGGCCGAACTGTGGGCGCGGTTGGAGGCCGCCGAACAACGCCTGGCGGCTCTTGAGGAGGCTGAAACACAAACAATTCACTAATTCGACAATTCGGGATTAGCCAGCAACGACACACATATCCCCAAACAAGCCACGAAGGGCCCGGAAGCGCATACAAGCCAAAAAACGAACCCCGAAGGGGTGACCAGAACACAGGCAGGCGGTGAAGCGGAGCGGAACCCCTGCAAACGAACCCACTGCAAGTTTTATAACAACCCCGAAGGGGTGACAGAATAATTTCAATATGGCAAGTACCTTGGTAAAAATCGACGTGCATCTCATCTTCCAGGTCAAAACCACGGGAGCAAAAATGCTCGAAGAAGATTTGCCACGTATTTTCGCTTACATTGGTGGAATCATTAAAAGTATGGAAGGACTGCCCGTAGAGGTGGGTGGACGCCCCGACCACATTCACATTCTCACATCGTTACCGAAGACCATGTCTTTGGCCGACTTCGTACGAGCCATTAAGGCCGATAGTAGCAAGTGGCTGAAAGGATTGAATAGAAGCTATGTTCAGTTTGCGTGGCAAGAGGGATATGGTGCTTTCTCTGTTAGTCCATCATTGCTTGATAAGACGATAAGATACATTCGTGGACAAAAAGAGCATCACAAGAAGCGGTCTTTCCAAGAAGAATATAGATTGTTTTTGGAGGCGTATGGAATAAAATATGACGAACGTTATGCGTTCAGTGACTAAATAGTTCTGTCACCCCTTCGGGGTTGATTAATGTGGTGTATCGTTTAGCAGGGGTTCCGTGCTTCGCACTCCACCACCTGCCTGTGTTCTTTCCACCCCTTCGGGGTTCTCTAATTCGACAATTCGGGATAAAAAAGAAACACAAACAATTCTTGAATTCGACAATTCGGGATAAAAACGGAAACACAAACAATTCTCTAATTCGACAGTTCGGGATAAATAAGAAACACAAACAAGTCTTGAATTCGACAATTCGGGATAAAAACGGAAACACAAACAATTCTTGAATCCATGAAAAAATACATTGTGGCATTAGACTCCTTCAAGGGATGCCTGTCGTCGACGGAAGCCAATGAAGCGGCGGCAGACGGCATCCGCATTGGATGCCCAGATGCAAAAATCCTACAAATCCCCGTCAGTGATGGTGGTGAAGGGTGGTTGGAAGCTTTTCACTCAGCGATTGGTGGCGAAATGATGGAGGTCAGCGTCCACGACCCGATGATGCGCCCCATCCACGCATATTACCTGAAGAAGGATGACACAGCTATCATTGAGATAGCCCAAGCCAGCGGTCTGACCCTTTTGACGGCGGAAGAGCGCAACCCCCTGCGAGCCACCAGTTACGGCACAGGCGAACTCATCGTGGATGCCATCCGTCGTGGCAGCAAGCACATCATCGTGGGTCTTGGCGGCAGTGCCACCAGCGACTGCGGCATCGGCATGCTCCGTGCCATCATCGATGCCTTCGCCAAACATGGCTCATGGGATGAGGTCACCACCCTCCGTGATGTCAGATTCACCATCGCCACCGATGTCGGCAATCCGCTCTGTGGTGAGAATGGCGCAGCCCATGTGTTCGCCCCACAAAAGGGAGCCACGCCCGAGATGGTGGAAATCCTCGACGCACGTGCAAGACGCTTTGCGGAAATCTCCGCCCGTCATTTCGGTTACGACTGTCAGGATATGCCTGGTGCCGGCGCTGCGGGTGGACTGGGCTATGCCTTCTTGCAATATATGCGCCATCATCAAAAAACCACACTTGGCACGTCTGAAGCCGTGGAATGCCGCCCGGGGATAGACCTCCTGTTGGATGCCGTTGGTTTCGACCAATTGTTGGAAGGCACCTCCCTCGTCGTCACCGGCGAAGGTTCCGCCGACCGCCAGACTTTGATGGGCAAACTGCCATACGGCATTCTCCAGCGCGCCAAGCATCATGACGTGCCCGTCGCGCTGATGGCAGGCCGTATCAACGACCGGCAACTCCTGCTCGATGCCGGCTTCACACACGTGGAATGCATCAACCCACCCGACCTTCCAAAAGAGGAAGCCATTCAACCAGAAACCGCCAAAAAGAACATCAGGAAGACGGTTCAAAGATTGAAAAGTGAAAAAATCTTGAAATAAAGACACGGGGTATCGTTTTTTTTTCTTAATTTTGCGGTTATAAAACAGACGATTTGGTTATGAAAAAGATTATTTTGTCGATAGCAGCATTAACACTACTCTGTGCATGTAAAAACACCCAGTTGTTCAACATCAATGACAGGTATAAACCCCAGAAGAAGAGCATCGTCGTACTTTATGAGAACGATGTCCATTGTGGCATCGACGGTTACGCCAAGATAGCCGGCCTGCGCGACGCCATCATCGACAGCGACACCGCCTATGCCGCCGTTGTGAGTTGTGGCGACTACCTGCAGGGCGGCTCCAGCGGAGCCATCTCACAAGGACAATACATCATCGACATCATGCGCAGCGTAGGCTACACCGCCGTCACCTTGGGCAACCATGAGTTCGACTATGGCACACCGCGTATGAAGGAACTGCAGCAGAAGTTGCACGCCCCCGTCGTCTGTGCCAACTTCTTCGACATAGGGGCGGCACAGCCATATTACGCCCCCTTCATCATCCGTCGCTACGGCAAGACTCGCGTCGCCTTTGTCGGAGCGTGCACACCAGAGACTATGCGCGCCGAGAGTTATTCGTTCTACGACGAGGCGGGCAACCAACTCTACGACCTGCGTGAGAAGACGTTCTACCAAATCATCCAAAAGGCAGTTGACGACGCCCGCCTGAGAGGTGGTGCCGACTACGTCATCCTGCTCTCCCACGTGGGTGAGGCATCGGATGCCATGAACATCGACTCCCACAAGTTGGTGGCGGCCACGAGGGGCATCGACGTGGTGCTCGACGGGCACTCGCATTCCACCATTCCCTATGACGAAGTAGCCAACCTTGATGGCAAGAAAATCAAGATCACCCAGACGGGCACGCAGTTTGCCAACATCGGCAAACTGCTCATCACCACGGATGGTGCCATCTACACCAGCCTGCTCCCCACCGCCGACATTCCTTTCACCAACACTCGTGTGACTCAGGCCACCGACAGCGTGAAAACATTGTTGGAACAAGTGACCACACGCCAGCTCTCCTCATGCGACTATGCTTTGGAAATCATTGAGAACGGCGTCCGCCAGGTACGGCGCGCAGAGACCAACATGGCCGACATCATCACCGATGCCTTCCGCCACAACGCCGGTGCCGACATCGGCCTGTATAATGGTGGCGGCATACGCAACAGCATCGCAGCAGGACCCATCACCTACGGCGACGTGACCAACGTGCTGCCTTTCGACAACCGAATGGTAGTGTTGGAGGTGCCGGGAAGTCTCATCATCGAGACACTGGAGAAGTGCTCGGCAAAGGTGCCTGAGGAGGATGGCAACTTCCCACAGGTGTCTGGCCTGCGCTACACCATCCATAGCGTGAGCCACACCGTCAGCGACATCCAGGTGCTCGATGCCGCCTCAGGCAAATACGTTCCCATCGACCCAAAAAAGAATTATTCCGTCAGCACCACCGACTACTACAGCAGCGGAGGATTCGACGGTATATTGAAAGACTGCACCGTACTTAAAAACACCACGCTGCTCAGTCGCGACATCCTGGCCGACTACCTTACAAGCACCCTCGGCAACAACATAGGAGATGCTTACAAGCGGACTCAAGAAAGGATAAAGATCATTGAAGATTGAAAAAAGATAGGAGATAACAGGACATTGCAGGATGCTACAAGATGTCCTGTTATCTCCTATTTCCTGCTATCATCACCCTTGATGTGACTGGTTGTTGAGGAATTGTGTATGGTTGAGCAATTTCCGTTCTTCCATAAAATCGCCCAAGCCAAGTTTGTCAAGATACTCGTTTGAGATGAAGCGGCTGTCATAGAGTTCGTTGACCGTGTCGAGGAGGTAAGCGTATTTCATTTTCATCTTATGCACCTCTTCGTCGGTGAACAAACGCTCTGGTGAAGAAAGTTTCTTCAATTCCTCATGAAACTTTCTGGCTCCTTGTGCACACCACTTGGCTTTTTCCTTCAGTTTCCTGTTATACCTGAAAGAAATGTAAGCGAGCACTAACAATATGACAAAAAAACCAATCAAAATTTTCATATACATTTCCTTTCATTTCTTCGTGGTGCAAAATTATAAATAAAAAATGGAATAATAAACAAAAATGCGTTTTTTGATGAATTATTCAAGTATTTTATAAGTTCTATCAACAAAAATGTAGTCTGAAAGTGACTTTTTAAGAAGAAATGCACTTTTTTTAGTGTATTTTTTAAACTTTTCGTTTTCATTACGTCTAATGTAAAAATAAGAATCTGTTCAACTCGAACGAGGTTAAATAATAAAGTTTCTAATATCTAATTTATTCATCAACTTAATTAAACATGAAAAAAGCATTATTAATGTTGGTACTGTTTGTCGTACCATTCGCATTGCAAGCACAGACTTTCCACGACGTGGAGGCCAATGATGCCAAGGGGCCTGTCAAGTCCATCACCACTTCCATGATGGGTCAGAGCCAGAAAATCACATTCACCCAGGATGGAAAGCAAGAAGGGCTGAATAAAGCCGTTTACGATGACAATGGCTACTTGAAATCTGCAGAGCAGGAGAACCAAATGGGAACAATGAAAGTGACCTATAAGTGGGAAAACGGCAAGATCAAGAGCCAGACCACCAACATGATGGGCCAGGATATGCCTGTGAGCTTCGTTTACAACGACAAGGGCGAACTTGTCAAGCAGTCTATGTCTTCACCCATGGGTGATATGACCATCGAGTATTCCGACTACAAATACGATGACCGTGGCAACTGGATCAGCCGCAAGATTTCCGTGATGGGTCAGCAAATGGATGCTCCCCGCACCATCGAGTATTATTAAACATATCCATAATCATTATTTGAGCATCCCCGCCTTCTCCGATGAGAAGGCGGGGATTTTTCATAAGTAGGTGATCAAAATTTGATGATAGTATTTTATGATTTATGTGGATGCAGATTTTTCTCTCAGACGAACAATTCGATTAAGCGAGAGCAGAGTCATGCTTGCATGAACTATGCCGAGCGAAAGAATTGTAGGATGCAATCCAGTGGAGCATAGCGGGCTATGTGAAAGGCTACGGGTAGGCGAGCTTGCTCGG
>JAFWSS010000098.1 GCA_017524385.1 Prevotella sp. | reverse complement strand
CAACGATATGAAGTGTATGAAGTTGCCATTCTGCCACCCCTTCGGGGTTGTTGTTCACACCATACTTTTAACAGGGGTTCCGTGCTTCGCACTCCACCACCTGCCTGTACTCTGGCCACCCCTTCGGGGTTCGTTCAACATAGGCAATATATTTTTAATCGTCACTTAAAGAAAATGTTACACGATAATTATGTGCGACGCTCGGATGACACAAGAGCTAAGTCGGCTGTGCTCACCAGATGGCTTGGTCTTACCAGATGGCTTGGTCGTTGCTCTTCTTCCTGCTTTTTTTGTTGCTGTCGTGTGTGATGAGTTTTGGTAGTGGCATTTCGTGGAAGCAGATGTGGAGGCCAATGGCCCGTGTCATGAGCAGGTCGTCGTGCTTGCCGTCCATGGCTCCGTAACTGCCGTTCTGTCTTCTCACATATGAGAGGTATTCGTCGAGGCATCGCTCGTCGCGCTCGATATAGAGGTGCTCACGCACCACCTCGATGAGTGTGGATATGATTTCCGGCTTTGTCTTAATGTTGGTGTGGAATCCATATTTCACCGGTGCCTTCCTTCTTATGTCGTCAGCGCTCCTCTGTCGTGCATAGAGATTTGGGTATGCGTCCCTGATGACGTTGAGGATGAACGACGACTGGTCGCCCCCCTCCAGCCATCTATCGTCGTCGTGTGTCTCGAGCGTGTTCGACTCCACCACGAGCAATGCGTTGTGGTAGTATCGAGCCACCTGCACCGCTTTCCACGCCAGTAGGTCCATGTCGATGTGGCCGTACCATTGCGCCACCACTTCCGGCCTTCCTCCTTCCATCATCCAGTATCTGTCGAAGACGCATATCACCGACCAGTCGGCCTTCGCGCTTCGTCCCCCTATGTCCACCACGACGAGGTAGCGTTCGGCAACGTCTGCGTCGTCGAATGTTTCCGGTGCGGCCCACATCCACAGTTGTCCCCCTTCGGTGTGGTCGAAGCGCAGGTCAAGCAGCGCCTTGTCGCCCTTCGTGCCCATCGCCACGATGTCGCCTTTCATTCTCGGCGGTCGGCAGTCATTCCTGAATTCGTTGACTCGGTATGGGTCGAAGACATGCGCCCCCGAATGCTGGAAGGCCTCCACGTCGTCGGAAGGGAACTCCGCCGCCATGTCACCGTGGTCGTTGTATTTGCGCCTTTCGCACACATACCAGTTGATGGCTTCCAGTGTGGCCCCCATCTCCCATAGTCTCCAGAGATACCTTCCCGGCTCCTCCCTTTGAGTGGCCACCGATGTGTCGTTGCGTTGCTGCCATAGCCTCGATGCGAACTTCTCCTTGTTGAGTATGGGGAGTGCGTATCGCTCTATTTGCCACCAAGCCACGAAGAGCGGTTTGAATTGCGACACCCCTCGTTTTGCGGCGTCGTATTCCCTTTGGAAGAAGTTGCCCGTGCCATTAGCTGTCGATTCATACACGATCATCGTCATGGGGTGGTAGGAAGCCCCAGCGCATGCTGAGCGCACGATTTCCTCCGGAGTCTTGTTGTCTGTCTTTTTCCAAAAGGCCACCTCCGTGCAGTGTACGAGCGCCGAGTCTCCCCCCCTGGCGGAATTAGGTGTCTCAGCCGACCCCACCTTGATTTTGCAGTTTCGCAAGGGGATGTATCTGAGCAGTCTGGAGTTGCGGTCACCCGTCACCTTCGCCGTTTTGTCCTTGACAGGCGACGAGGTGTCATCTCCTTCATTTTCAAGCGGGAAGATGGGAGTGTTTCCCGACGTCTTGGTCTCAGCGTTGTCGTCACAGGATTCGAATTGTGCGCATTCGATGAGTCGGGTGGGGTAGTGGTCCATCATCTTGTCGAACATGCTGCTCACCTCCGCCGATGCCGTTTTCACATGTCCCACGATGAGTGAGTTGAGCCCCTTGCCGTGCATGAGTTGGAGCCATGTCATATAGATTTGCGTCACTGTGCTTCCTCCCCATTGCCTTGCTTTGAGTACAATGACTCGTATGGGTCTTCCAGCAAGGCGTTCCTCCTCGAAGGCCTCCACCAGCCTCCTTTGTGGTCGGTTGAGTGTGAAAGGAATGTCCTCGCCCCCGTCCTTGGGTTTGATGCGCACATATCGCCAGGCCCAGTAGGTGAAGTCGTGCCGGCATCTGAGCACCTCGAAGCGTTCCGCCGCCTCTTGTCGGTCGATATGCTCCTGACGGGCGTAAAGGTCGATGCATCCGAGTAGAATGATGCGGCTGACGTGAGGGTCGTCCATCATGCTGTCGGGTAGGAATAGGGTGGGGGGCTGGTAGTCGGGAATGTGTATGGTGGTGCGTTTCAAAGGCGCTCCCTCTCCAGTCTCGGGATGGAACGGGGTGTCGATGATTTGCAGCCTCCGTGTGTTCTCACGTAGGATGTCGTCGGTTATATCTGCCATTTTTGCGTGTTTGAAAAAGTGTTTTTAATATGCAAAAATAGCATGTAAAAGTGGCTGCATGATGGCATTTTGCCATAGGCATCATTTTGCCATAGGCATTATTTTGCCATAGGCATCAAGATGATGGGAGCTCAGAGAGCCATAGCCCTCCTGAAATGTCCTATTTCGTCCTATTCTCTCCTAAAGCGTCCTATTCCCACCTATCTCTTCTAAAAAAGAGACAATAATTCACACCGAAGTGATTTTCATCAATTCGGTGAGAAGATATCAATAAAAGTCTTAGTCTTGTTATTATTCTTCTTCGTCCCAGACAGAATGCTGGTTGCCTAGTATCTCAGAACCATTTCCAATTTGGCTTCCATCAACAGTGTTGGGATTGTTTTCATCGTATACAGGCAAGCCTGATAGGCTCATTTCCATAATGCCATCCTCCGTTTCAATCGCTTGTATACGAATCATCGGAGTCACATATTTCCTTTTCATACCAATAGACATGCTTTTTTTTTAAGTTTTTCTGCAAATTTTCGGCAAAAATACGCTTTTATTTCCGTTTCGTCATTCAAAAGTGAAAATTTCTTTCATTTGTTAACGTTTTTTAAGAAATAGGGGGGGAGGGTAGAAGAGGACGCTATAGGAGGGGATTGGAGGGGATGGGATTAGGGTGTTCAATACGTTGTATCGACTTTTAATCAAAGACCCCACCCCAGCCCCTCCCCTCGAGGGGAGGGGATATGCGCACCGACTGTTGGACAAGACCTCTTGGCATAGAAAGCGAAACGGAATCTTTATGAAAGAACAGGTTACAAATTGGCCACCTTATTTTTGGGATTTCAGGTTTTTGGGGCTTTTTCTTGCGAGAATGAAAAAAAGAGCGTATTTTTGCGTGTTCAAGCATCAATCATGTCGTTATTAAGTCGTACCTATCCACTCAGTCCAGGTAGTCTCAATGTTAGAGACAGCCTTGTCTATGGCGTTGTCATCTGGGTGATACTCTATCTTTTTCAACCCTTTGGCTTCAGTACCTATTCCGGCAACAAATTCTTGGTTTCAGGCATATTCGGCCTTATCACGTTTTGCTGCTGCGTCATATACGGTTTGGTGTTCAAATACTTTCTTCAACGCATCAAGCCCTGGCGCATCTGGCATCAAGGTTGTGCGGTTCTTGGTCTGATTTTCTTCATAGGCGTGTGCAATTTCCTGACATTCTCCTTTATCTTCCATTTTCCCATCACCCTGCCGATCTTCCTGATGTTTTTGTATTGGACCGTTCTTATCGGCATCCTCATCACAGCGGCTTCCATCAGCTTGAATTACCATCAGTTTTTGAAAGAGAAGATGGAGGCGTTGCTCAGCAACACGACAGAAGAGCAGAAGGACATCGTCATCACCATCCACGACACCAACGTTCGTGGCAACGACCTCATCCTTCCCATCAACGACCTGCTCTATGTGGAAGCCCGGAAGAACAACGTTTCCGTGTGCTATCTGAAAGGCGGCAACCCCATCACCGTCGAAGTGCATACCACTCTGAGCACCGTTGTCGAGGAGTTGAAGGGCTACGAGAACATCTTCCAGTGCCACCGTTCGTTTGTTGTCAATGTGAACAACATCACTTCCGCCCGAGGCAACTCCAACGGTTATCAGTTGACCCTGAAGAACAACCCTGGCAGCGTCCCCGTCTCCCGCTCTTATGTGCCCCAATTGAAGGCATATATCGCTTAGTCATTCGTCCTTTTTTCTAGTCATTCGACCGTTGAAGTAGCTTTCCATCAGCGGTTTTTGTTGTCTGTCACGGTAATTTGGAAGTGTCGGAATCCTGCCGTACTTTTGCGGTATGAAACATCGACTGACCTCACTCATCATCGTGCTTGTGACAGCATGCACCATGGTAGCCCAGACCACAGTCACGGGCATCGTCACCGACGGCAAGGAACGCCTGGTCGGTGCAAACGTATTCATCATGGGAACGATAGACGGTTGTCTGACCGACTCGCTTGGTCGGTTTGCGTTCCAGACCTCAAAGACCGGTGAAGCGACGCTCAAGGTCACCTATATAGGTTATGAGGACCACTCCTGGAGCGGGGATGTAGGACAGATGACCCATCTCGCCATCCAGATGAAGGAGCAAGCCGTCAGCATCAACGAAGTGGTGGTTACCGCCAGCACCTTCAGTTTCGGCAAGAGCGACCATTTCAAGACAATGGATGCGCTCGACGTCGTGTTTGCCGGCAACTCTTGTGGCGACGTCGTAGCAGCCTTGCAGACGCTTCCCGGCACTCAGAAGGTAGGCGAGGATGGCAAACTCTATGTTCGCGGCGGCGAGAGCGAGGAGTGCCAGACGTTCGTCAACGGCATGCATGTGTTGATCCCTTACACCACCAGCACGGAGTACTCCGCCGTGCGGGGGCGATTCTCCCCCTTCTTGTTCAAAGGCATCAATTTCTCCCTTGGCGGCTATGGCGGTGAGTATGGGCAGGCGCTTTCCGCCGTGCTCCCGATGGAGAGCACCGACATGGCGACGAGCGACAAATACGGCGTGAGTGCGTCGTTGGTGGATTGGAACATCGGCGGCACCAAGGCGTTTGCGACCAGCAGTCTGTCGTTTAATGCCGCCTTGACCAGCACGGGTCTTTACGATCGTCTGTTCACTCAACGCTTCGACTTCACCCGGCCCTACCGCAAATGGTCTGGCGAGGCGCAGTACAAGAGGGAGTTCAAGACCTCCGGCGTGCTGAAGTCATACGTCGGCTACGACCTGACCTCCGTGGGACAGCAAGTCGACGGGCGCCACCTCTCTCTCAAGGAGCACAATGTCTATGCCAACATCACCCATCAGGCCTCGTTCAGCCACGGATGCTCCCTTTTTGTTGGCGTTGCCAACTCCTCCGTGTTCAGCGACATCGACGATGCGTTGGCTGTCGGCGACCATTACCACAATTTCCGCAACGAGGTGCACCTGAAGGCCGAAGTGCGCAAGGCCTGTTCCGACGTGTTGAAGATGTCGGCCGGCGTGGAGGATTACATCCGCAACAGCAGGATGAGGTATGACACCTACCAATACCATCTCGACTACAACATCCTCGCCACCCACATCGATGCCCAATGGCGCGTCATCCCACGGTTGTTTCTGAACATGTCGGCAAGGGCGGAAATGATGCAGCGCGACTGGTTGCTCATGCCTAGAGCCACCTTGAGTTACGTTCCGAACAAACGCCTGCAGTTCTCCTTGGTGGCCGGTCGTTATAGTCAGACCGCAAATAATGACTACCTAGTACAAGGCCTTAAGAATCAGGGACAAAGCACAGCCGACCACGCCGTCCTCTCCATGCAATACAAGACCTCGTCCACGCTCTTGCGCATAGAGCCTTATTGGAAGAGTTACCATCGTCTGCCTTTGTTGGAAGACAACCTCTACCAGCCCCATGGACACGGCAGGAGCAGGGGTGTCGACGTGTTTCTGGAAAGCAACCTCTTCACTCGTCTGACGACGACGCTGTCCTATTCGTTCAACGACAGCAGACGACTCTACCTCGACTATTCCCATCCGCGCACGCCCGACTACGCCTCGCGCCACAACCTGAGGGTGACCGCCAAATATGCAATGGGCAAGTGCATGCTGGGCTTGGCGGAGTCATACGCCAGCGGGCGGCATTTCCCCCAAGGCAAGACACCCCCTTACAACAGCGTGGATGTCAACCTCACCTACTTGTTGAGTCCCAAGGTCATCATCTACACCTCTCTGAACAACGTCCTGGGTCGCACCAACATCTTCCGCTATGACACGACGGGACGCCCCGTCACCGCCTCCCGCGACCGTTTCTTCTATATCGGCATATTTGTTTCACTTAAAAATAACAAAGCTTATGACATCTCAAACTTTTAAAACTCACGTGTTGACCATCGCCATCATCGTGATGGCATCGTTATCCATCCAAGCACAGGAGACAGGCCGGACAGGTCAGCCCTCCATGCAGGAACTTATCGAGCAATCACTTTCCAAGGTGCAGGACTTCAATCCTGAGGCTTTGCTCAACAGCATCGCCGAAATGAAGCGCATCGAAGCGATGTTTCCCGATAGCATCCAACCCAAATATGTGATGGCCCTGCAAAGCCTCAATTTCGCTGTGATGAATCCCCACGCCGAACAGACAGAAAACGTGTTGGCAGGGGCGAAGCAAGCCATTTCACAGATGGAGAAGATGAAAGGATCCGACCCCTCCGACATCTGCACCCTTTACGGTTTTCTCTACATGGTGCGTATCGTTCAAGACCCGGCAAAGAATGGCCAACGCTATTACCTCGATGTGATGCAGAATTACGAGAAGGCCTTGAAACTCAACCCCGACAACCAACTTGCCAAGCAGTTGCAGGAGAAATTCTTCGAAGGAATGAAGGGGGGGAATTGAAGATTGAAGATTTATTGAAGATTGAAGATTGAAGATTTTTATTCAATTGAAGATTGAAGATTGAAAATTGAAAATTTATTGAAGATTGAAAATTGAAGATTGAGTCCACTTTAAAAAGTGGGAAGTGAGAAAAAGTGCGGTGCGCCTCTCCCCTCCCATCGCAGGTTGGGGATTGGGGCTGGGTGGATAAATCTTGAAAAACAACAAGTTACAGACCCCACCCCTGCCCCTCCCCTTGAGGGGAGGGGATAACTAACACCGCTATTTGCATCAACAACTCATCTCGAAAGGTCAACCTCAAACAGCACTTGTTAAAGTGGACTCAAGATTGAAGATTGAAAAATTATTGAAGGTTGAAAAATATTGGCCACCTTCTTCCCTAAAAAATCATGGCGGCTCCATAAGCCACGAAGATATACCTGAGGACTTTTCCGAGGAAGACGCTGATGGCAGTGATGGTAAGGTTGGCCCTCATTAGTCCCAGTGTGATGCATATGGCCGTGCCGATGATGGGTAGGAATGCGAAGAAACCCATCCACGCCCCCCGTTGCCCCATGAAGCGTTTCGCCTTCTGCATGTTCTCTTCTTTCACGTGGAGATAGCGCTCCACCCACTCCATCTTGCCCATTCGTCCTACCGCGTAGTTGAACATGCTTCCGGCCCAGTTGCCTATGGTGGCATAGATGAGCAGTGGCAGCGGCTCCAATCCAGCCGCCACGAGACCTGTCATCACTGCTTCGCTGCTGAAAGGCAGAAAGCTGCCGGCTATAAAGGCAGAAATGAGCATGCCTGTGTAGCCATAGCTGACAAGAAATTCGATGAAGGCATCCATGTGTTGTAGGCGATGATGGCCAGAGTTACGACCAGTATGAAGAAGAAGGAGATGTTGGTGAGAAAGGTGTGAGTGAGAGTGAGATAGTGTGCGATGAGTATGCTGGTGTTTGCGATAGCCACCCCCACGAGCATCGTGTAGTGTTGCGGTTGGAGTGCGAGGAAGATGAACGTGGCGATGTCGATGACAATGACCATCTCATGCAGCAGTCGTGTGCGCAACTTGTCTTGGTATCCTTGGTTGGCATAGTGTATGATTCCGATGACAGCCAGCAGCGCCGTCCATCCCACTGCCAGCCATTCGTGTTCGCCCAGCATGGAATAGTCGCCCAGTTGTTGGAACTGCATCAATTGCGAGAAATGAGCAGCCACGATGTCGGTCCCCATGAAGTAGATGATGAAAGGCCCTGCCAGCCAATAAGGTGTGAACAGGCCCAAGATGGAAGCCCAGAACGTCTTCGCTGTCATGGCCCTGAGGCAAGTAGCCATGAGCACCCATAGCAGCGGCACATAGTAAAGCGCCTTGACAAAGACCATGGAAGCCAGTCCAAGGCAGAAGAATCCATAGAACACCCACCCCGGCGAGACATCCCTTTGGTGGCAGTGAAAGAGCATGAAGAGCAGTGCTATGAAGCAGAGCACCATGATTTCCGCCAACAAGTCAGGGAAGATGAACACAGCCGCCGCTATGAGTAGCAGGAACATAGCGGGCGTGGCCTGGCTCACCACTCTCAAGAGTTGGTTGGAACTATTGAGTATCAACAGCAGCAAGGTGGAAACGGCGAGGCATGTCAGTTGCATCCACCATCCGTTCTCCACCAGTCCAAAGAGGCAGACAGCCCCTGCCGTCACGGCGATGGCCAGTGGCAGGAAGAATTTGCTTTCCGTGAAAATGTTTTGGAATCGCTTGTAAGCCATAAGGGTGCGCTAAAGGTCGCTTCCGATATCGCTGCGGAAATACTTGTCGGTGAATTGTATCTTCCCCGCCTCCTTGAAACTCTTAGCCAGCGCTTCTTCCTTGTCACGTCCGTAGCTGCTCACGGCGATGACCCGTCCTCCAGCGGTGACCACCTGTCCGTCGACCATCGCCGTGCCGCTATGGAAGACGATGGACCCCTCCACGTCGTCGATGCCGCTGATGGGGTATCCCTTTTTGTATGCCTCCGGATACCCTCCGCTGACGAGCATCACGCATACGGCAGCGCGTTGGTCGAACTCCACCTTGCGCTTGTCGAGGTCTCCTGCCGCCACGCCTTCAAAGAGGTCTACGAGGTCGCTTTTCAGCCTGAGCATCACGCTCTCCGTCTCCGGGTCTCCCATGCGGCAATTGTATTCTATGACCATCGGGTTGCCCTTGACGTTTGTCAGTCCGAAGAAGATGAATCCTTTGTAGTCGATGCCCTCTTCGGCCAGTCCCTCCACGGTGGGTTTGACGATGCGTTCCTCCACTTTTCTCATCCACTCCTTGTCGGCGAAAGGCACTGGTGTGACGCTACCCATTCCTCCGGTGTTGAGGCCAGTGTCGTGCTCTCCGATGCGTTTGTAGTCCTTCGCCTCAGGCAGCAGTTGGTAGTGTCGTCCGTCGGTGATGGCGAAAACGGAGCATTCGATGCCGTCGAGGTATTCCTCGATGACCACGCGGGCTGAAGCGTTGCCGAACATACCACCGAGCATTTCACGCAGTTGCTGCTTGGCTTCCTCGAGGGTGGGTAGTATGAGCACGCCCTTTCCAGCGCACAGTCCGTCGGCCTTCAGCACGTATGGTGGTTGGAGTGTTTCGAGGAATGCCAGCCCTTGTTCGAGGGTGTTACCGTCAAACGTCTGGTATTTTGCTGTGGGTATTCCGTGTCTTTGCATGAATGCCTTGGCGAAGTCCTTGCTTCCTTCGAGCACGGCCCCTTTTGCCGATGGTCCAATGACGGGGATGTGCGCCGTGCGCGGGTTGGCAGCGAAATGGTCGTAGATGCCTTTCACCAGCGGGTCTTCCGGTCCCACCACCACCATGTCGACTCCGTTGGAAGCAGCGAACTCCTCCAGTGCGTCGAAGTCATCGGCTTTGATGGGTATGTTCTTTCCAACGTTGCTTGTTCCGGCGTTTCCGGGTGCGATGTACAGTTGGGTCACTTTGTTGCTTTGGGCTATTTTCCAAGCGAGGGCATGTTCGCGCCCGCCGCCGCCAAGAAGTAGTATTTTCATTTTTTATCTTTTTTACTAAAGTTTCGCATTCGCTCAACTGTTGGGAGTTAAAGGGGAGTTAAAGGGGAGTTAAAGGGGAGTTAAAGGGACATATGTTCACTTCGTTGGGGAGTTAAAGGCACATATGCCCAATTTTACCGCTTTCTTGAAGAGATTGCCCCATACTATTTTAAAACCCACTTCACGCCTCATTTTCCATTACTTGCGAAATAAGGCATCCAATTTGTAACCTGTTCTTTCATAAAGATTCCGTTTCGCTTTCTATGCCAAGAGGTCTTGTCCAACAGTCGGTGCGCATATCCCCTCTCCTCGAGGGGGAGGGGCTGGGGTGGGGTCTTTGATTAAAATTTGATACAACAAATTGGACATCCTACTTGCGAAAGTTGAGTTTTTATATGAAGTTTTAGGAGTGGCCGGGAGCCTTTATCCTATTTATTTCAGATGGTCCTCGAAGTATTGTGTGATGCGCTCGTGGAGGTGCACGCTCTTGCGCCCCCGCATGTTATGCGGCTCACCGGGATAGACGAAGAAGTCGGGATGCGTTCCTGCCTTGATGCATTCGTCGATGAATCTGAGGCAGTGTTGCGGCACGACGGTCTTGTCGTTGAGTCCCTGTATGATTTGCAGATGTCCCTTGAGGTTTCCCGCTTGTTTGAGCAGCGAAGTCTTCTCATATCCCTCGGGATTGGTCTGCGGCGTGTCCATATACCTCTCTCCGTACATCACCTCATACCACTGCCAGTCGATGACAGGTCCTCCAGCCACGCCCACCTTGAACACCTCGGGGTGGTTTGTCATGAGGCTGATGGTCATGAATCCTCCGTAGCTCCATCCGTGCACGCCAATTCGTTCGGCATCGACGTAAGGCAGTTGCTTGAGGAATTCCACACCCTTCATCTGGTCAGCCATCTCCACCTGTCCGAGTTGGCGGAATGTAACTTGCTCGAATTCCAGTCCTCTGTCACAACTACCCCTGTTGTCAAGAATGAAGAGGAGGTATCCTTTCTGTGCCATGAATGTCTCCCATCCCCTGGAACTATAGTGCCAATCAGCCTCAACGTTTCTGGCGTGCGGTCCACCATAGACATATATGACAGTGGGGCATTTCTTGTCAGGGTTGAAATTGGTGGGTTTCACCATTCGGTAATAGAGGTCGGTGACACCGTCGGCCGCCTTGATGGTTCCGCATGAGAATTCCGGTGCGTCGTAGTCCTTCCACGGGTCATTGGCAGTGAACAGTCTTCCTCGCTTGTCTTGTCCGAGAGTGATGAGTTCTATGTTTCTTGGCACGTCCGGTTCGGAGTAGTTGTCATAGAGCATGGTGCCTGATGCGGAGAGGATGGAGGAGTGCTTGCCATCGGGTTGGTAGACATTGGCGTGGCACCCTTTCCCATTGTCGAGTAGTGTGCGCTTGCCATTGGCAATCTTCACCTCGTACAGGTTGTTTTGTATGGGGTTGGCCTCGGTGGATAGTATGATGAGGCTTCCTCTCTTCTTGCAGAATCCGATGAGGTCGAGCACCACCCATGGTCCTTTCGTGATTTGCTTGAGTTCTTTTCCCTTGGTGTCCATCAGGTAGAGGTGGTTGTACCCGTCCTTCTGGCTTTGCAGGATGAATTTCTGGCTGTCCCATGGTAGGAAGGTGATGGGTGTGAGAGGTTCGGCATACTTGTCGTTGTGCTCCCTGTAGATGACCCCCTCCTTGTTGCCGGTCACCGCGTCGTAGACGGTCAGTTCGATGTCGGTCTGGTCGCGGTTGAGTTCCTGTATGTATATGCGCTTGGCATCAGGACTCCACTGTATGTTGGTGAAATACCTGTCGGTGGGGTCTCCCGCCTTGAGGTAGACGGTCTTGCCGGATGCGAGGTCATAGACACCCACGGTGACCTTGTGGCTTGTTTCCCCAGCCATGGGGTATTTGTCGGGCTCCTCAGTAGCGACTCTTGTAGAGAGGTTCACCTGCGGGTAGTCGCTCACCATGGTCTGGTCCATTCGGTAGAAGGCGAGTTTTTGTCCGTCGGGGCTCCAGAAGGTTCCCTTGTATATGCCGAACTCGTCTCTGTGCACGCTTTGCCCATACACGATCTCTCGGCTGCCGTCGGTGCTCAACTGGTGCTTCTTGCCTTCGGCGTCCATGACGAAGAGATTGTTGTCATCGACAAAGGCTTGCGCTCTTGATGCCGGGCTCCAGTCGCTGATGTCATAGCCAGTTTCCTGTTTCCACACCACTTTCTTTTCCTTCCAGTCGTAAAGGATCCTGATGGAAGAGTTTTCCAGCAGTGCGAGCGACATTTCAGGGTAAGGGAATGTTGCTGTTGCCACATAAGAGAACGACTTGTTTAAGGGCACTGTGCCTCCCATGTCTTCCTTGAGTGCTTTGTTGACATCATCGCAAGAAAGGATTTGGGTCTCTTCCAATGTCTTGGGGTCGATGCTGTGGCATGTGTTC
The DNA here is from genome assembly GCA_017524385.1 of Prevotella sp. Taxonomy (GTDB): domain Bacteria; phylum Bacteroidota; class Bacteroidia; order Bacteroidales; family Bacteroidaceae; genus Prevotella. The sequence continues at coordinate 11,302 of JAFWSS010000098.1, read as the reverse complement.
ATTGTGTTGTGTATGAGCACGTCTCCCCACCAGGCATAGGTTTGGTTCTCCGGCGTCATAGCTCGGTAGTTGAATCCACCGTAATTGAGGTCTTCAAGGCTGAACGTCTTCTTCTTCTGTGCCATGGTGGAAAGGGGTAATGTTATGGCCAGCAGTGTGAGCAGGAAGTGTGAAAAATGCTTATTCATCGTTGTCTCTCCTATCGTTTTTACGGTTTCCACGCCGGTCGTTAGGCCTTCTGTCACTGAAAGGCCGCTTGTTGTCAAATTTTCTTTTGTCATTAGAGCGCCCGTTTCGGTCGAAACGTTTTCCTCCGCGGTCGTTGTCACGGTCGAAACGTCTTCCTCCGCGGTCGTTGTCGCGGTCGAAACGTCTTCCTCCGCGGTCATTGTCGCGGTCGAAGCGTCTTCCTCCGCGGTCGTTGTCGCGGTCGAAACGTCTCCCCCCTCGGTCGTTGTCGCGGTCGAAGCGTCTTCCTCCGCGGTCGTCGCCGTGGTCATCGTCGAAATCGCGCTTTCTATCCCTGCTCTGCCGCCTGTCTTCACGAGACTCCTTCTGTTTGAAAGTGTCTATCTGATGATGATGGAAGGTGAAAGAGCGGATGTCGCCTTCCTCGTTCTCGCTCTCCTCTTCGAGCCGTTGTTTGAATTCCCTGTTTTTCTTGAAGCGGTGTTTTTCAGCCATGGCGGCTTTTTCCTCTTCGGTCTTCACCACCCCTCCCTCGTTTCTGAAAGACTTGAGTTTTCCCTCGAAGATGGTGTATTTTCTGAACTCACATTCCAGCGAACCGTTGAAGACCGGGATTTTGATGGAAGGCCTTAGTCCGATTTGTTCGAAACACTCCTCCCTGTAACTGAGAATCCACGCCTCGTTGCCGGTGAAAGCATGTTTGAGTTTTTCCCCGATGATTCGGTATGTACCCAGTAGGTCGGGCGTGGAGATACGCTCTCCGTATGGCGGATTGGTCACCATGATGCTTTTCTCAGCGGGCTGAGTGAAGTCCTTGATGTCGGCCTGTTCCACGGTGATGATCTTCGATAGTCCAGCCGCCTTGACGTTGAGGCGTGCGGTGTTGACGCATTTCATATCGATGTCGTAGCCATAGATATGGTGGTTGAAGTCGCGCTCCTTGGAATCATCGTTGTATACCATGTCAAACAACTCTTCGTCGAAGTCGGTCCATTTCTCAAAGGCGTAGCTTTTTCGGAAGACTCCCGGCGAGATGTTCTGTGCGATGAGAGCCGCCTCGATGAGCAGTGTGCCGGAACCGCACATGGGGTCGATGAAGTCGCAGTCACCCTTCCATCCCGTCATGAGAATCATACCAGCAGCGAGCACCTCGTTGAGAGGTGCTTCCACAGACTCCTGCCGGTATCCCCTTCTGTGGAGCGACTCTCCGCTGGAGTCGAGACTGAGTGTGCCGTCCTCGTCGGCGATGTGTATGTGCAGTCTGATGTCGGGGTTGGTGATGGAGATGTTTGGCCGGTTGCCGGTTTTCTCCCTGAATTGGTCAACGATGGCATCCTTCACCTTGTATGCGACGAACTTTGAGTGTCTGAATTCGTCGGAGAAGATGACGGAGTCAACAGCGAAAGTCTTGTCAGGGTCAAGGTATTTGCTCCAATCGACTTTCAGCACCTCGTTGTAAACGTCGTCGGCGCTTCTCGCCTTGAAGTGTATGATGGGTTTTAGTATTCTTATGGCGGTGTGCAATTGGAAATTTGCGCGGTACATCAGTTCCTTGTCTCCTTTGAAAGACACCATCCTGCGCCCGATTTGCACATCATTTGCCCCCAACTCTGTCAGTTCTTGTGCCAATATGGGCTCCAGCCCCATGAATGTCTTGGCAATCAGTTCAAATTCCATTTTTTTACTTGCTATGCTCTAATTTCCATGCAAAGTTACGAAAAAATCGAATAAGCGAGCAAAAAAGGTGTTTATTTCTTTATTTCGAGCGTGAGAAATTTTTCTTATGCAGTTGGGAGAAGAGGCAAAAGACGAAGTGAGGGATGGGAGCCGAGGGAGGGAGCTGAGGGAGGAGCCGGGGGGGGGCACCTGCGCAACCGGTGCCTACGGAGAACGGTGTGGCGGCTTGGATGGCGGCTTGGACGATGGCTTGTACGGCGGCAGAGACGTGGGAGAAATAAAAAAAGGAAAAGATTTCTTTTCTTTTCAAATAATGCTTATCTTTGCATCATCATACATTCATCCATCAAAAACACGTTATGACATTTGATAACACATTGAAGAGAGGGACCACGTTGAAGTCGGGCACCTACGCCATCCGCCGCGTGCTGGGTCAGGGAGGTTTCGGCATCACCTACGAGGCCGAGCAGGTGCTCTTGGGCAAGCGCGTGGCCTTGAAGGAATTCTTCATGGGCGACTTCTGCGACCGAGCCGACGACGGGCGGTCGGTCTTCGTGATGAAGAGCAGACGCGAGGATTTCAAGAATCAGAAGAAGCGTTTCTTGAACGAGGCACGCCGAATGGCCAAGCTCTCCAACCCTCACCTCGTGCCGGTGCACGACCTGTTCGAGGAGAACGATACAGCCTACTATGTGATGGACTTTGTCGAGGGTGAGAGCCTCTCTGGTTTGCTCAAACATTCTGGAAGACCTTTCGGCGAGGAATATGTGACAGGCATCCTCATGCAGATGCTGGAGGCATTGGAATGCATCCATCATCAGCAACCGACTCTCTGTCACTTGGACATCAAGCCCGACAACATCATGGTGACCCCCAAAGGCAAAGCCATGTTGATTGATTTCGGCGCGAGCAAATATGTCTCCGTCACCGACGAGTCTCGCTCTTTGCGCTCGTCCATCGCCTACACCCCCGGTTATGCCCCCGTCGAACAACTGTCGGGTGTCAGGGAGGACATGGGTCCATGGACCGACTTCTACGCCCTCGGAGCCACGCTCTTCAACATGCTCACAGGGGAGCGGCCGGCTAACCCTTCTGTCATCATCAGCGACCGTTCTTCGGACAAGAGATATTCCATTCCGCTGCCATCCTCCTTGAGTGAGCGCATGCGTCGTTTGGTCCTCTGGATGATGTCTCCCGACCAAATCGACCGCCCGCAGACGGAGGAGGAGATACATGCGTTCCTTGGCCAAGGAAATGAAAAGCACATTGCCGGAGGCGGGGTGGTTTATGATGACACTGATGACAGTGATGAAGAGGATATTGATGTGGAGGTGATTTCCGCTGGGATAGCGTCAGTAGAAGCAAAACCCGCCATCCTCCCTGTTTTTGTGAAGGGCGTCAGTTTCAATATGGTGAAGGTGCAGGGCGGCACGTTCATGATGGGAGCCACGCCGGAGCAGGGTGATGATGTTTGGTTTGATGTAAAACCAGCACACCAAGTGACGCTTTCCGACTACTATATCGGCGAGACGGAGGTGACACAGGAACTTTGGCAGGCGGTGATGGGTGAGAATCCGTCGTATTTCAAGGGTGTCAAGCACCCTGTGGAATGTGTCTCATGGGATGATTGCCAAGAGTTCATCAAGAAGCTTAACCAGCTCACAGGAAGGAATTTCCGCCTGCCGACGGAGGCGGAGTGGGAGTTTGCCGCCCGCGGTGGGACCAAGAGCAGGCACTACAAATATAGTGGGAGTAACAACTTGGATGATGTGGCGTGGTATTGGGAGAACAGCGGTGACAAGCGTCTGAGTGGGGAAAGGGAACCGCTTATGATGAAGGAAAACAACTGTAAGCCCCACCCCGTAGGCCAGAAGTCTCCTAACGAGCTAGGTCTTTACGATATGAGCGGCAACGTGTTAGAATGGTGTGAGGATTGGTATGATGAGGGATATTACGAGAAATCCCCATCCGACAACCCTTGCAATACAATTAAAGCCTCCGACCGCGTGTACCGCGGTGGCTGCTGGTTCAGCAACGCGTGGGACTGCCGTGTGTCGGCTCGGGACTACTGGCGCCCCGGCCGCCGCGGCAGCATCCTCGGCTTGCGCCTTGCCCTATAGTTTTCCCTTAAAAAAGAAACACTCGGGCCACCGCGCATGATGCCTATGTGGCGGCCAAATGAAAGGCCGCCCAAAGGCATCAAGGCGTTGGTGGGCCGCTGAGCGAAAAATCTTTACAATATCGTGATGCTGCCGTATGTACTTGCATGAAGCAAGTCCATATGTCAATGGTGGTTGTTGCACCTGGAGGCTTGGCTTTACACGGATATGCATGAAGCTTTTATTGCCTTATCAGGTTTAAAATTTGGTGAAGTCAAAAAAAAAGTTTATCTTCGCATCGTCAATACCAAAACAAGCATACGATGGCACCTGTAAAGCTTCTCCCTTACGGCATCTCCGACTTCAAGCAACTGAGGCGCGAAGATAAATATTTCGTCGATAAGACGATGTATCTCCCTGTTATGGAGGATACCGACAACTTCTTGTTCCTCATTCGCCCACGCCGGTTTGGAAAGAGCATTTTCCTGAGCATGCTCCGTGCCTACTACGACATCAATGAACGCGACAAGTTCCAAGAGCTCTTCGAGGGACTGTGGATTGCCGACCACCCGACCAAGGAGCGAGGGAAGTTCCAAATCCTATACCTCGACTTCTCGGTAATTGGCGGCACGTCGGACGTATTGGAGAGCAACTTCGACAGCTACTGTAGCATGATGCTCGACGCTTTCGCCGAACAATATGCCCAATATTATGCAGCAGACTTCCCAGAAAAGGTGAAGGGATACAAGACCGCCAGGATGAAACTCAACTACATCAACATCCAGGCAAAAATCTTCGGTCATCCACTCTACCTCATCATCGACGAATACGACAACTTCACCAACACCGTGCTCAACGAGGAGGGCGAGGCCATCTACCACGGACTGACACACGCCTCCGGCTTCTATCGTGAGACATTCAAACAGTACAAGCCCACCTTCTCACGCATCCTCATGATGGGGGTCTCACCCGTGACGATGGACGACCTCACCTCGGGCTTCAACATCGCCTCGAACATCTCCACCAGGGCGGAGTTCAACATGATGCTAGGATTCTCCGAGCAAGACGTGCGGGAAATGATACGCTACTACAAGGAGGCGGGGAGACTCCCCAAGCACACTGAAGAGGAACTCCTCGCCGAAATGAAGCCTTGGTATGACGGTTACTGCTTCTCGAAGAGTGCCCTCAAACGAGACCCGAAGATGTTCAACTGCGACATGGTGCTCTACTACCTTAATCGTGTGATGCAGACGGGAGCGAGCCCGGAGGAGATGATCGACCCCAACACGCGGACCGACTACGCCAAGATGAGGAAACTCATCCAGCTCGACACACTCGACAACTACCGGCGCGGCATCATCCACCAGGTGGCGGAGAAGGGCTTCATCGTCAGTCGGCTGCAGGAGTCGTTTGATGCCAGCCGACTAGCCGACCGCGAGAATTTCATCAGCCTGCTCTTCTACTATGGCATGCTCACCATCGGGGACATTGAGGGTGCCGACCTACGTCTCGTCATCCCCAACAACAACGTGCGCCGGCAATACTATGACTGGCTGCTGCGTGAGTATCAGAGCATCGCCAAGGTGGACGTCACACAGTTGAACGAAGTATTCAAGAATGCCGCCTTGCGTGGCGAGTGGCGCCCCATGCTGGAGACCATCGCCGACGCCTACCGTGAGACGACGAGCGTGCGGCAGTTGATAGAGGGCGAGCGCAACCTGCAAGGTTTCATGAACGCCTACCTGACGCTCAACCCCTACTACCTAGTAGCCCCGGAAGTGGAACTGAATCACGGCTACTGCGATTTCTTCCTCATGCCCGACCACTCGCACTACCCCATGGTGGCGCACAGCTATATCCTCGAACTGAAATACCTCAAGGCCGACGCCACGAAGGAAGAGGCCGCACGTCAATGGACGGAGGCGGAGGAACAGATACGCCAGTACGCCGAAGGACCGAGGGTGAAGCAGCTGGTAGGCGCGACGCAGCTGCACCTGCTCATTCTGCAAATCAGAGGGTATGAACTGGAGCGGTTAGGCATCGTCGAGAGCTGAAGACGCACGGAAATTCATGATTATTTATTTGGTAATTATATGCTAAAATAGTACCAAGTTGTTTTTTACTTTTACTAAAACACGAAATCTCGCGTAACCTCCCTCTTCAACAAAAAAAAAGGAAAAGTTTTCTTTTCTTTTCAAATAATGCTTATCTTTGCAATTTGAAAGAGCAGCAAGCGTGAAAAAAGCGCTGATGAAAATGTAATATAATGACCACAGCATACCCTCCAATGAGGAAAATCCTCAGACCCTTCTTGTTATGCCTTTTCTGGGTGATGGCCACCGCCGCCAGCGCCCAGTTGACCGGTATCGTCCTCGACAAGCAGACGGGCGACTCCATCCCCTTCAGCAGCCTCATCTACAAGGGCAACCAGATAGCCGTGGCCGCCGGTCCCGACGGAAGGTTCTCCATAGAGCGGCATAATGGTTGGACAATCACAGTCAAGGCAGTGGGATACAAGAGCCAGACCGTCGCCATCAAGGCGAGCACGCCCTCCGACATCGTCATCTATCTCAAGCCCGAGGCTCAAAAGTTGGACGAGGTGGTGGTGAAGTCGAAGAAGAAGAGCAAATATAGCCGCAAGAACAACCCCGCCGTGGAATTGATGAAGCGTGTCGTTGAAGCCAAGAAGCGCACCGACCTTGACAATTACGACTATTACAAATACGACAAATACCAGAAGATAACTCTAGCCGTCAACGATGTGACCCCCACGGAGTTGGAGGAGGTTCAGGAGAAGAAGCAGCAGTGGATGGTTGACCAAGTGGAGTTATGCCCATTCAACAACAAACTCATTCTTCCGCTCTCCGTCGACGAGACCGTTTCGCAACACATCTACCGCAAGTCGCCCAAGCAGTCGAAAGACATCATACAAGGTCAGCGCAGCACAGGTGTGAACCAACTCATCGAGACCGGCAACATCCTCAACACGATGCTTAAGGACATCTTCACCGATGTCGACATCTACGACGACCAAGTCAGGCTCTTGCAGTACCCTTTCACCAGTCCCATTGGCAAGGATGCCGTGGCCTTCTACCGCTTCTATATCGAGGACACCGTCTACGTGGGCAAAGACTACTGCTACCATCTTCAGTTCACGCCCAACACCCAGCAGGATTTCGGCTTCAGGGGTGAACTGTTCATACTCGCCGACTCTTCTTTGCATGTGAAGAGATGCAACCTCACCATCCCTAAGCGCAGCGATGTCAATTTCGTGGAAAACCTCAAGGTGGAGCAAGAGTACACCCAACTCGACAACGGGGAATGGGTGCTGACGGTAGACAACATGATCGTGGAGATGTCCATCGCCAACTTCCTCACCAAGGCCGTCGTCATCCGTTCCACTTATCTACACGACTACTCCTTCGACCCCATCCCCCCGAAGATGTTCAAGGGCAGGGCGCGCACTTCCGTGGCTGCCGACGCCCGGATGAAAGACAATCAGTTCTGGGACGAATATCGCAAGGTGGAACTCACCAAGAGCGAGGCGGATATGGACAATTTCTTGGAGAACCTCCAGCAAATCAAGGGCTTCAAATACATCCTCACCGCCGCCAAGTTGCTCATAGAGAACTATGTGGAGACCAGTCCCCCCGGCAAGAAAAGCAAGTTTGACATCGGTCCCATCAACACCATCGTCTCCAGCAACTTCGTCGATGGTTTCCGCTTCAGGATGTCGGGTCAGACGACAGCCGCCCTCCATCCTCACCTCTTTTGGAAGGGGTACTATGCCTATGGTTTGGACACCAAGAAGCATTACTATTCCACAGAGTTCACGTGGTCGTTCAACAAGAAACAGTACCAGCCCTCAGAGTTCCCCATCCGGATGGTATCCTTCTCTTCCGCACACGATGTCATGTCGCCATCAGACAAGTTCCTCTTCACCGACAAGGACAACGTCTTCACCGCCTTCCGCTGGAAGAAGGTGAACCAGATGTACTTCTTCCATCGCAACATGTTCAAGTTCGACTATGAGACGGAGGATGGTTTCCGCACCACCTTCAGTTTCAAGACGGAGAGCAACGAACCGACGGGCGAGTTGGCTTTCAACCGCCTCTCCGACGGGCAGCCGGCAGGAAAGTTGCGCACCACGGAGATGACCCTTGGCTTCGTCTATTGCCCCGGTCGCACCTATGTCAACACCAAGCAGCACCGTCTGCCCATCAATTTCGACGCACCGGAGTTTTCCCTCACCCACACCATGGGTTTTGACGGCCTTCTCGACGGGCAATACAAGTACAATTTCACCGAAGTGGGCATCTACAAGCGGTTCTGGCTCAACAGCTGGGGTAAGTTCGACGTCCGCCTCAAGGGTGGCGCGCAATGGAACAGAGTGCCCTTCCCCTTGCTCATCATGCCTCCCGCCAACCTCTCTTTCACCCTCTCGGATGGAACCTTCTCCTTGATGGACAACATGGAGTTCCTCAACGACAGGTATGCCACCATCGACATCAACTGGGACATGACAGGCAAGATACTCAACCGCATACCGCTCATCCACAAGTTGAAATTCAGGGAGGTGATAGGCATTCATGGTATGATGGGCCACCTCACAGACAAGAACAACCCGTTCCTGCCCCAGAACGCCAACTCCGATTTCCTCTTCCAATTCCCGGAGAACACCTACCTGATGGACAAGAACACCCCCTACTGGGAGGTGAGGGCAGGTTTCCACAACATCCTGCAGTTCTTCACCGTGGAATATGTGAGAAGGCTCAACTACACCGGGCACAAGGGTGTGCACAAGCATGGCATCCGTGTCGCATTCGAGTTCACCTTCTAAACCCCTGACGCACCATCGCAAACCATACGAATATGAGAAAGATCAAGAACCCTTGGCTGCATAAGGAAGGCTACAACTGTTTCGGATGCGCCCCTGAAAACCCGATAGGGCTGCATATGGACTTTTATGAGGATGGCGACGACATCCGCTGCTTCTGGATACCGCAAACCCACTACCAGGGATGGTTGGGTGTGCTCCATGGCGGCATCATCAGCACCCTCATCGACGAAACCGCTGGCTGGGTGGTCACCAGGAAGTTGCAAGCGGCGGGCATGACCTCCAGGCTTGAGGTGAAATTCCACAAACCCATACGCAGCGACGAGACACAAATCAGCATTCGCGCACGCATCTGCGAACAGAAACGTAACATCGTCGTCATCCACGTCGAGGTGGAGAACGCCCATGGCATAGTGTGCGCGGAAGGTGACGCCACCTATTTCGTCCTCTCAGAGGAGAAGTCGGCGGAGATGGGCTTCCTCCAGTGCGACGTGGAAAGCGAAAACCTGCTGCCATTCTGATATTCTTTAAGGACTTTAAGGTCATTAAGGTCTTTAAGGTCTTTAAGGTCTTTAGCGACAGAACACTCCGATTACTCCGACCACTCCGACCATTCCGATTACTCCCAAAGATGTTCATCCTTTCCGACAACCAAGACATCACCCGCGCAGGTCTGCAGTATGTGCTGCAGGGTCTGAATGAGCGCGACATCCGACAAGCCGACGACAAGGCCGGGTTGATCGACATCCTTCGTCGTCAGGCAGACGCTGTTGTCATCATGGACTACACGCTGTTCGACATCAATGACGCCGATGAACTTCTCATTCTCGTGGAGTGTTACTCCCCAACTCGATGGGTGCTTTTCAGCGAGGACCTCAGCCTCGACTTTGTCAAGCGTGTCGTTGTCTCTTCCCAACAGGTCAGCGTTCTGCTCAAGGAATCGCCCCTCAACGAGATACGTGAGTGCATCCAGCAGGCAGTGAAGGGTAGACGGTATATCTGCCAGCGCATGATGGAGATGATGTTCTCCGTCCAGCCTCCTGAGGAGAAGGTGATGCTCACCAAGACAGAGACGGAGATACTGAAGGAGATCGCCCTTGGTTTCACCACACGCGAGATAGCCGAGAAACGCTTCTCCAGTTTCCACACCGTGAACACCCATCGTAAGAACATCTTTCGCAAACTCGGAGTCAACAACGTGCACGAGGCGACGAAGTATGCGTTGCGTGCGGGACTGGTGGATTCCGCCGAGTATTACATCTGACAAACGTTTTTCCCCTCAGAATAGCATTCATGACCACATTGCTCTTGGTAAGACATGGCGAGACCGTTGACAACGTCAACCAAATCATGCAGGGTCAGACACATGGCATGCTCACCCCCAACGGCATCAGGCAGGCGGAGGATTTGGCGGCGAGGATGTCTGGCGTACATATCGACGCCTTCATCTCGTCAGACCTCCAGCGCTCCATCGACACGTGCCGCATCATCGCTCAGCCCCATGGCATGGAGCCTGTGACCACTCCCTTGCTGCGGGAGCGCGACTGGGGCGGTTTCACCGGACTCTACATCCCCGACCTTCAGGACAAGCCATGGCCCCCTGACGTGGAGTCCATGGGGATGCTCAAGGACAGGGCGCGCCGCTTCTTGAGGATGGTGGCGAAAAACCACCCTGGCGAGACAGTCCTCGCCGTGGGCCATGGCATCATCAACAAGGCCATTCAATCCGTCTTCTACGACAAGCCCATGCACGAGGTGCAGAAGATGACCAATGGGGAAGTGAGGAGGCTGGAGCTTTTGTAAAGGTGACGGGAGTTATAGGAGTTATAGGAGTTATCGCTTCGCTTGAAGTTAGCGACAATACTCCCCAAGTGGGGCAGGCTAAACTTTTTCACTTCTCCCACTTAGGATAGAATCAAAAAAGGCAAAAATATTTCCTTATTTGTCATATTTTTCATATATTTGCAATGTTCAAGTGTGGCATGTTTCCGCCATTGGCAAACTGCTGAATCCTAATTATCTAATTATCAATAAATTAAATCTTGACAGAATGAATAGGAAAATCTTTACATTATTCGCCAAGCTCTGCATGGCCATGAGCTTGCATGCCCAGACAAGGGCGTGGTCATCACCAATGGAGCCAAGGTTCTCAATCGTTAATCACATTCTTGGCTTATGAAATCATATATTGTTCCTTTGACAGAAGTGCATAAGTTGGAGACCTCTCCTATCTTGCAGATGACTTTGAATGATGAAGTAGGAACCGGCGGCCAGTTGAACAATTCGGTTGACTTTGACGAAGAAGATGACGGGCAAGCGAAATCAAAAGACCTTTGGGACAGTTCCAATTGAAAGAATTTTAACTTAAGTTTCGGAAGTTCGGTTATATTGGCATTCAATTACTTACAGTAGCTTCATTTAAAAAATGTATGGATAATCAAATGATGATTCCATCAAAACACCTCCATTTGCGAGGATTTTTTACTTCATACTTGATTTG
>JAFWSS010000097.1 GCA_017524385.1 Prevotella sp. | reverse complement strand
TTCCCACGGGAATGGCCCCTCGCCTCTCTGCAGGTTCCTCGTCTCTCCGCAGGTTCCTCGCCTCTCCGCAGGCTCCCTCGCCATCCCTCGTCATCTCCTCGCCATCCCTCGTCATCCCCTCGGTCATCCTCTCGCCATCCTCTCGCCATCCCGTTCTCCGTATGCGGCGGTTGTGCCGCCGCCCCTCAATCTCCCATAAAAATTTAACCCTCAGATAAAATGAAAAAAATCACATCCATCATCCACAACTCCCAGGAATACGCCGCCCTCAAGGGTGACACCGGCGACACCGGTCCCCAGGGCGCGACCTCCGTCTACGACTCCACCACCCAGGACTTCCTCACAACACTCGAGACCACAACCGGCCAAGACCAGACAAAGACCATGACACAGAAGGCCATCACCGATGAACTGGTGGCCATACAAAAAAAATTAGGCGAATGGAAAGACTTGGATGCAGGTAACTTGCCCACAGCCAATGCCTGTATGGGTACCTCCACTAATAGTAACTGGCAATGGAGGACATCTGGGAGCACGGCTGTTAAGATGCAAAGGCATAGTGTCATCCCGGTTATTCCCGGCGAAAAATATATCGTCAAAGTTTCCACAAACGATGGAGCAACGGCAGGAAGGTATGGATGGCTAACCAGCAGTTATACTGGAAGCACACCGTCTGACGGAGGTTTGATTCCCTATGTCTCGGGGACTGTCAACAACGACATTCCGCTGAACGAAGAGGTGTACATCACAGCACCCGCAAGCGCAGCATATCTCTGCCTCAACAGGGTTTCGTGGAATGGACTTCACACGGATTGGGAAATAAAAAAATATGAAGAGAAGGACATCAATGGGGAATTATCCTACCTCCACGAAGAGTTAAGGGAATCAACCAAGGCGTACAAAGCGCCACAAGGATATACAACAATGACCAACATCGGCATTAACGACGATGGCTCTGTGTCGGGAGGAATCGAAGACAGATTCCGTATATCTTATCTTCAGGTCAAGAAAGGTGAGTCCTATGAAATATCCGTGGACAGTTCAGAATTGAAGTGGAGAAGAATTGCACTCTACGCAAATATACCATCTGACGGTGACACGCCAATAGAATACTACTACAACGTGCAGAACACCAATTACAATATAACCATTGTAACTGCACACGACGGATTTCTCGCCGTTTACAATTCGGTGCAAACAGAAGATTTTATGCTTGAAATTGCAAAAGTTTTTGGAATTTCAGAGGTCGGCCAAGGATGGCTCAAGGGGAAGACTGTTGCCATTCTCGGAGACAGCATATGCACCAACGGCAATACAGGAACAGACTCAAACGTTCCTGAGATGGTCATCACATCAGAAGATGTGGGCGTAGAACTGTCCGCATACCTCACCTACTTCGACGTGAACACTAATCACCTCTCGCTTGGAGGGCACACATTCACGTCTAACGAAATCGGCACGGAAGTCACGTTCACGCCAGTGGCTGGCGACGTGGGAAAGGTCATCGGAATGCCGCAAAACTACAATCAGAATTCGGTCACTACATGGTGGGAGATTGCGAGCAAGGTGCTTGGGTTCACACCTGTTCCTGCTTGCTGGAGTGGCTCTTCACTCTCATCCCACGAAAAAGGCACCGCCAACAGGAAAACGTCTTGGGCTTGGCATCCCGCGCAAATTCGCAAATGTGGAACAAGGGTGCCGGGGTCGATGACGCGTACTGCCCCCGATGTAATCATCAGCGTCCGTGGCGGGAACGATATGACCCACGAGCCATATACCGTACTCACGGATGACCTTTTCAAAGGACCAGACTTCACCATCCCAGAGGATGATGAGATTGAAGCCGGTGTGTTCGGATACAAGGAAGCCTATGCCATCACCATTAAAAAACTACGAGAAGCATATCCTTTCGCACACATCGTCCTTTGCACATTCAATGTGTTGAAGCGTGTTAACTATTCCCACTTCCCCACCAACAATGGCATCAACTCTTTGCCCGAATACAACAATGCTGTACGAGAGATTGCCGATTATTTCGGATGTGGTCTGATTGAGTTCGATAAGGATGGCATCACCTTTGAGAACTGCTATCCTACATACATCGACGATTCAGCCACTACCCCGACACACCCAAATGATGCAGGTCATAGAATGATGGCAAAGAAGGCTATAGCAGACCTCAAAAAGATGTTTGATGTTATATGAGACTCTCCCCCATGCAAGCACCCTCCCTCCATCCTCTCCGTCCCCTAAAGTCCCTCCATCCTCTCCGTCCCCTAAAGTCCCCCCGTCCTCCCCGTTTCTCGTGTGCGGCGGCTGCGCCGCCGCCCCCCAAAAAACCCTCAAATAAGAAAATATGAAATCCTCCCTCACCGCCCTTCGCGATGCTCTCATCACCCTGCGTGATGCCCTCCGCACCTCGCCTACGCCTCCTCCCACCCCGCCGCCTTCCGACGACCATCCCTACGACGACCGCATCTTCAACGACCCCTTGCCCCTCAATCCTGGAGACATCTCCTTCTCCAAGCGGCCCGAGGAAATCACAAGAGACGATGTGGCCAACGCCCTCACCCTCCCCGACCTCTTCGAGGGCATTCCCGTCATCAACCAGACATGGGACGAGATGCTCCTCGACGATGCGCAATTCGCACGATTCACCGACCCCGCAAACCCCGCCCCATTCATCTGGACGGCAAGAGGGGCCAAACTCATCGCGCCAAGCGCAAAGCCCGACTACGACGGGGTGGACTCCACTGCGAAGAACACGCTCTACAACGAGCAACTCGACTGGTGGAGGGAATACTACTCCTCCACTTCGGGCTCAGTCACCACGCAGCAAATAGCCAATTACAACGCGCAACGGCTCAAGGACATCGAGAACGCACACGTCGCCATCGACAAAAACACCACGGGGAACCATCCCAACTGCGTCGGACTAAAACTCGACAAGGTATACCCAGTCAGATACACCGGGGGAGACCCGAAGGTCAGGGTGCCATCGTCATGGCTGCCGCTGTGCTTCAGGCCAAGGCGCAACTTCCTCATCGACGGGGAGGTCGACAAGAAGGCCGTCGGGGGGTTCGTGGTCAGATACGGGTTCCTCGCCACCACTAAGTCCCTCGTCATGAGGAAGGCGAAATTCCAAAGGAAGGACGAGCAGTCTTACTATTCCATATACATCGACTGCGAGGAGGGGATGGAACAACTGCAAATCACCGACTGCGTCTTCGAGCAGGCCACACCCGACTCCGATGACATCAACACGAGGAAGGGACACGGATACGCCTCCAACTTCTTCTACGTCTATTTCAAGGACTGCGACCCATGGGCCGATGATACGGGTGAGCATCTCATCAACTACAACTACCTCAAGCACACCCTCTTGAAAGGAAACACCGTCTACGGAAGGGGATTCATCAATTCCGACCTGGCCAGGTTCTCCAACTCCTACCGCGCCATCGACAACACCTTCTTCGGTGGGGGTGCGGAGGACAACCTCGATGTAGGAAGGCCATACTACGCCCTCAAGGGAATGACAAAGTCCTTCATCTCACACACCAACGGGAATGCTGATAGCGGCAGTAGTTACACTTTCACTTACGCCAACAGGTCTTCATACTACTCCTGCCCGCTGTTCTTCGTCAACAACAAGTTCTACGGACCGGAGAGAGCCATCGCTAAAAGGGTGTCCTCGTCAACGTCAAACGAAAGCGTCGGACTGGAGACATCGCAGGCTTATTTCATCGGGAACACCATACGGAACCTCATCGTCAAGCAGACGCTCTTCGACGGGGGAAGGTATGCTGAATCCCACTTCAGATGCCACGCGGATTACGAGTCATACATGAGCGTCACTAAACTCTGGTTCGTCAACAACGTCATACAGAACGTCGCGTGGTTCACACACCTCAACGACAACTCCAGAGGCATCTTCAAGGGAAAGGGGACGGGGATTCCATACGGATTCCGACCGGGCTGGAAATTCGCAAACCCCATCAGATACTACGTCGGAAACACCGTCACCCTCGACAAGCAGGCCATATGGGACTCCTGGCTCGACTGCACAGGGCAAAAGGAGAGATACACATACAAGGGGAGAAGATACGACCCATACGACCCGTACACATCCTACGGAAAGTCCAGAGGATATGGATGGAATCCCACCGAATGGCTCATCGAGGACAAGTACGGTGACTTCCCACCAATGCATGTCCCCATAGCAAAGACGTGCAGGACGTGCGGGAAGGCTCTCGCAAGGGATGCCACCGAATGCGACAACACCGAATGCGAGGACTACGGAGGGACACCGCACATCTCAACAACATATCCGTCCGACAACTTCCCTTGGCTCGTGGGTGAGAAACACTACGACATGATCTTCCAGAAAGGACTCGACCAAAACCTCGAACTCATCGAGAACGTTGACCCCGACGGCATCGACCATGACTTCAAAAACAACATCGTACTGCACTTCACCGAAATACTGCCGGGATACAAGGAGAAATACGACAACATACTCGCACCGGTATACGCCTATGTCTTCGAGCGTAACGTCATCGACCTCGGTGACTTCTGCCTCGGAGGGATGCAGCCTTCTTCGTCCTTCAACACTTGCAACTTCATCTGTCGCTACAACACATTCAAGGCTAGGAGAATCTCTTCGGTATACACCGAAAACAATACCAAGAAGGTGCTCTACACTTCAAAAAGATGGATGAAGGATGATTTCTCAGAAGCCGAACAGGAGGAGTATGTCTTCAACATCGTGCCCAACGACTACTACAAGGCCACATACGAAAACTACACCGGCTCGCCGTCTGTCGAGGAAATCGCCAACGACCCTACACTCGAACTACACAACAACAACACCATACTCGTGCGCAGACCCGTCAAGGCCACCGTCGACATCTCAAACAACCAGTTCATCGTCGGAGACTTCGTCAAGGACGACAACGTCATACCTACGGAGGTCAATTTCATCTGCGTCAAATACAACGGACAACCTCCAATGTATCAGAACAAGGGAATAACCATCAACAGGGTCGCGCTACCTGATACCGTCATTCTCGACAACAACACCATCGCTACACCCACAGACCCCGACAACTCCCAGCAGTCCCTCATCCGATTCCGCACACTCAGACTCTCCAACAGTTCATACGGCACTCTCACTCCCACAAACACATAACCCACCATCCCCAAAAAATCCCCATCCCCATCCCCTAAAATCCCCTCCCATGTCCCCATAGTCCCCCTTCATTCCCCGTTCTCCGTATGTCGCGGCTGCGCCGCGGCCCCCTCCCCAATTTTCAATTTTCAATTTAAAAAGAAGCCCCGCCATGATCCCCCTAAGAATCCACATCAGCAAGCCACAGACATTGCATGCCGTGGAAATGACCACTGCCTACCAAGCCGTGAAAAACGATGATGCCGCCCACCTTTTCGACCGCGTCGCGGTGGTGGGAGCAGACCACTCCTTATTGGAAACTTTCTGGCACGACAGCTGTGTCATTGCCCATCACACCCTTCAGGAATACCGCCAGCAACCCACCTCCTGTCCAACATCTTCCACCCGCCAGGATGATGACTTCCACGCTCTCTTGTTGATGCCCGAAAACTGGGATGACACGTCGTCGTCATCGGTAGTGACCTCTCTCCAAGCCTTTTTCGTGGCATATATGTTGGAAAGGTGGATGGCTCTTGTTTGGCCGGAGGCTTCCACCTGCCATGCCCTCCAGGCTGCTACACACAAGAAGCAGGTGTTGCACTGTCTTGAGGCAAGAAAACGAAAACCGAGACCCCAAATCCATTTTCTAAAGAAGAAAAGCCATGAAAAAGAAAACAAAGACAACAACAATCGTCATCCGTCTGTCGAAGCAGCGGATGATCTATGACATTGCCAACAACGCCTTTGTCATAGGTGAGACCATCGAGGATGCAGGGCCTCATGCCAAGCATCTTGTACAAGACGTAGTGGAAGGGCAGAACATCGACCGTGTGTGTCGAGTGATGTCGCAGGCCTTCTGCCGTGTGAACGACTTGCTGCGCCAATGGGTGGTGGACACTGAAGAGACGGGATCCCCCCTGTCTTCACATCAGAATGCCGGCGAGGAGGAGTATGTCATCCGACTCGTTGTGTCAGATGGCTTGGCTCGCTGCACCATTGACTACTGGGCCATCCTGGCCTATGAATACGTCACCGCTTCGGCCATCGCCGATTGGTTGGACATCACGGCGAAGGACAAGGCTTCCGCTTGGCAGAAAAAGGCGGACGAAGCGGCTGAAAGATTGGTAAAGGGCATCGCGCTATACCATCGTCGTGCCAGAAAGAGGATGGAAGTGTTGTGAAAGATGGCTCTTTTCTCGTCCTTTTTTTGGCGGTTTGTGAAATAATGCCTAATTTTGTGGCGAGAAAACAATAATTACAACAATATGTTTGGAACAATCATTGCATTGGCCATTTTCTTCGCCGCTGCGTTGGTGGGATGGATTTTGGCAGAGTTGAAAGGAAAGATGTGTAATTATGTGAAAAACGATGAAGAGGAAGCCGTTGACCAACAACTGGCTGAGCAACTCCACAAAAACGGTTTCGTGGAGCTGTCTATCAAGGATGTCATCAAAAGCATAAGTACGAAGGGATTCACAACCACATAGGTCGGAATACTTACTGAAAACCCTGGGAACACAGGTCGCTCTTGTGTTCCCAGGGTTTTTGGTGCTCCTAGAACTTCACCACTGGCTGTGTGTTGCTGCCGGATTGGGGTGGTGTGTTGGGAAAGGTTGGTGCACCGATGCTTTTCACGTCGCTGCCGCTGGGAAAGGTGTACTTTTCCAGTTCTTCTTTCAGAAGTTGCACATCGAGCGTATTGTAGTCTTTGATGAGGTTTTCAAAAATCTTCTTGGCAACGTCCTTGTGAATGTTGTTCGGGACGATGATGTTGCGCCAGATTTGTGCCCAAAGTTCGTTGTCGATGACGTTGCCGTTGATTTTCCTCATTTTTATATCACTGATGTTCCCATTGTAGATGACCGATAATATGTCCTTGTATTTCGAACTTTTCAGTGAGTCCTTGCGCCATACGTTGTTGGAGTGCAGGTAGAGGCGGTCCATTTCCTCCAGGGCATATTGGTCCTCGTCGTTATAATCAAACAGTCCGGTGTCATCTTCATCTTCTTCTTGAACCACCAAGGTGATGTTTCCTTCGCTATCCACTTTCGGCTTTTTCTTTACTTTCTTTGGGGTAGGGGAGACGATCTCATCTATGGGCCATGGCCATTTCCCGTTGATCATCCTGGCGGCGAGGGCGTAAGCAGCGAGAGTGAAAGCCACCATCATCAAGAACTTGAGAACTCGCAAGGCGAATTTGGAGGTTTTTGTCAACTTCCTCGGTATGTGCATTTTGTAGCCATCCGCGTCCTTGGTCACTTCGTAGCCTTTCACCTTGCCGCTTTTGAGTTGGTTGAACAGACGGTCGTTGGTGCCCACATCGACCATCGTCTCTATGGGGCGATTGTCTCCAAAGTCCAAGGTGACACGAGTAAGGTCGTGCTGTGGCTCAGGTGTATAGACATATTCCTGCTGTTTCACGATGCCGGGGGTCACTTGTATGTCGGCACTTTTCATGTTCTCACAAGAGAAATGGATGTATCCTGCATCGTTTACCTGGTCTTCATACACCTTGATGAGGTAGCATCCGTTGCTGTCGGGCATCAGTTGGTCGCCACGGTATCTGATGATGCAACTGCGAAGCAGCCGGCCATTGTATTTGACGAAGAATTTCAGTTCATAATAGAATTTGATGGTTCGCTCGTCGATGCGTATGGTGTTGGTCGTTGTGTCGAAATAACCGTAGGGACTGGGTTTTGTCACATCGCCTTTGACATCGATGGTCATCGGCAGCATTCCCTCCTTGCCCTTGAGGTTGATGCGGACAGTCTCTCCTTCTTTCACCTGTCCATATTCATAGCCTTGAGGCGACTTGATTTTGAAGGTGCGCAGCACGAGTGAGTGGATGTGCTTGCAGTTTTTGGGATAGGCGGGGTGTACCGTGTCGGGTATGAGGTAGATGGAATTGGTGGATGAAAAAAACTCTTGGTCGGGATAGCGTAGCAACGTGCTTATCTCTCCCAGGGTCTTATAGTTCATATAGTAGGTGAGGGGTGTTTCCTCGCTCTTCCCCGCCACCTTGAGAGGCATGGGGTAGCCGGGTTGCGTGTCTGTGGAAAGGGTGTTGTGGATGGTTTCCACTGCCGCCAGGAACTGCCTGTTCACGTTGGGCTTGTCATCCTTGGCAGCCAGGGTCTCGTATGCGGTGGACAGTTCGTTCAACTGATTCACCATCTTTTTCCCGTCGATGGTGATGTGGCTGGTGTTGACGAGTATGGCAAATTCGATAAAGCCTTCTTCCGTCGCCTTGATGAGTGACGCTTGCATGTTCTTCCCATCGGGGTATATGCGGATGTTGTACGCCTGGTTGGTGGAAATGTTGCGCATGTCATCTCTACAACTGCGTAGGTGGAAATCATAGGAACAGGCTTCGGGAAAAGTGATGATATGAATGAGGTCGTCGCGGCCTTGCTGCTTGTTGATGTTTATTCTGATCGATTCCATAAAATGCAGGGAAAAATTGAAAGAATTCCATTCTTTTGCAAATGTAAGCAAAAAAAATGGAATTCTTGCACTTTGTCACCTTTTTTTCTGTTGGAAGAGTGGATTTGTGGTCTTGTCACCTCCTTTGGAATACGAAACTCACACCTTCCAGGGTTTCTCCGGGCGAGATGCTTCCCACTGCCATGACGCGGAACCATCTGAAGGGCGTGCCTCGTCGTCGTCTTAGGTATTGGTGTGTGCTGCTGCCTATGAGATGCCATTGGATGAGGTCGTTGCTGCCGTAAAGTACCACGCCGACATGGCTGCCTGCAACACCTTGATGGCAGAAAAGGCCTCGGACGAGCATCCTCTCCACCGTTTTGGCGATGTGGCGCAGCCCAAGCGACAACGGGCGTGTCACCAGTGCCACGGGTTGTCGTTGGCCAACACGCTGCTGCAGTCTCGACACCTTGTTGCATCTTTCGTGCAGGTCTGTCCACCAGGTGTCATTGCCGTCTTGCAGGATGGCGTGTGGTGCATGTGTGACCATGGCCCAACCTCCAGACCGGAGGGAGTAGGCGAGCATCGGGGTGTCGTGGTCGGTGAAGAGGAACAGGCGTTCGGTGGCGGCGTCGTAGGCCAGTTGTGCGTCGTCCATGAACGAACCCGTCCAGTCGGGATGTGGGTGGGGCAGGGTGCCAAGGGGTGGTTCTGTGGCCAATGCTTCACCAATATGGGGCAGTTGGTGAAGGGTGGTGTTGTGACCGCGCAGTGGGTCGGAGAGGCAGGAGCATGTCGACCCTTTCAACAGCATCAGGCCTCGTAGCGAGATGAATGCCACGGCGTCGCTTGTCGCCACCATTTGCCCCTGGCGTCGCATCGGCGACCTTGTCACAGACTGTTGGGCGTTCCATCTGCCGTTGCTGAATCGAAGGAGCCACACGCCACTGTCGGTAAAGGCGTAGAACTGCCCGTCGCCGTAGAGTCCATCGGCGCTTCTGCGCGTGTTGTTGATGATGCCTTGCAGCATGCCCTGGCCGATGCTGGCGGTTGCCTGATGGGCCGGGAGGAGGGGCATTCCTGGTTCTGATGTGCGCAAGATGGTGTTTTCCGTGGAGAGGGGCCAAGCGTTGCGCACTTTCGACAAGTGTTGCTCGAAGTCTTCCGCAGTCTCTTCCTTCCATGACAGATGGCTTTCTTCGTAGGTATGGAGTGTTGGGTCATAGGTCAGGTCGCGGGTTTGTTGCAGCAGCAATGAGAGGAAATAGGGACGGTGTGTGCCATGGGCGAGACCGCTGTCGGTGAAGACGGCAGCCGACAGTCCTTTCCTGGTGAGGGACTCGAGGGGTTGGCGTGTGGCGTAGTAGCGAGTCTGTCCGCCTTCGGTGAGTCGCAGGTGATATTCCAATTCCTTCAAGTGGTAGCCTGGGTGCATGATCAAGCCGGGCAAGGGGTATTGCACCTCTGCCTGCCACCACATCTCGCAGGCGACGGGGTCGGAGGTGATGCCGCGCACCAAGAGGGTGGCGGTGGCGCCTTCTGCTTGGTCGGCGATGTCTGGACGGATGCCTGCCATGAGTTCTGAGGCGAGGGCGTCTTCTGCCTCGTCGGTTCCCAGGGCTTGTCTTGTTGCGACGTCGAGGGTGTTGTAACGGTAACGGATGCCTATCTCCAACGGGGAGTGAAGCACGGGGCGTGTGGTGGCAAGGGTGAGTCTGTTGTTGTGGGCGATGGCCCATTGCGCTCCCATGGCATCGCGGTGGAGGTGGGTGAGGTCGAGGGGTGTGCTGCTGCTGTCGATGTTCTGCACCACGAGTGGCGTGCCCATTTCCTCAGGATGGATGGTCATGGAGTGGTGGAACGGTGCGTCGTCGAGAGCCTGGAGTGTGGCGCTGCGTCCAAGATGGGCGAAGGTGAGTTGGGTGGTGTGCCCTGCGCCGTTGGTGGTGATGTCTGAGGGTTGGCGCAGGTCGAGGAAGCGAAGGGGACGTGTGAGGAAGATGTCCACGCCTTCCACGAGGCCAGAGGAGAGCGCGTGCTGGCTTCTCATGGTGACGGTGATGGTGTGGCGGTGGCACCACGCTTCCATGGAGAGCATGTTGTGTTCGCGGTCGGCCTCGATGGTGGTGGGAAGACCGGCGGGCATCAGGGCGAAGAGGTTGGAGCACATCAGGTGGTGTCCGCCGGGCAGACGGAGGGCGGCTATGCCAAGGCAGACATGCTTCATCGCGCCGGCACCCAACTGCGATAGTTGCTGGTCGAGGGCGCATTCCATCTGCGCAGCAACCATCGTGGCGCCGGTGACGTGGCGGTCGCCGCCGGTGGGCCAATCGCCGAAGACGTGGGATGGCAGCGCTGGCGTGCTGGTGAGAACGTTGCCGGCATGGTCGAGGTGGTTGGCGAGTGCGGGGGTGATGGGCAGTGTGGTGTGGATCAGGGTCTGCCGGTCTTGTGTCAATGTGATGTCATAGAGCAGGTCGGTGTGTCCGAGGGTGACGTAACGGCCTTCGCCTTCCTGCCACACGGCGAGGAGCGTGTCGTCGTCAAGGGCCAGGCACAGCGTGTCGCCCATGTCGGCGAAGGCGTTGGCGTGGCTGATGTTGGTGGCGAGGACCATGCGGCAGGCGTCTGAAAGCGTGGAACCAGGGGAGGGCGCTTCTTGCCAGTGATAGTCGAAGGTGCCGTCGCCACGGGAACTCTCGATGATGAGATGCAGGCGTCCGTGGGGGCGGTGGGTGGCCACCAACCTACTGTCGGATGGTATTTCAGCCATCTCCTCGCGGGTGGGGAGGATGGGGTGCAGGGCACCGTCTTCAGGAAGGAGGTTGACCAGGAGGGAGCAGTGCCCCTCCTCGCTCTCGTGGTCGCTGGGCGACAACGAGAGCGTCTGGAAGGTGATGTGTTTTTTCATGGATGTCTTGCCGTGATGAGTGGTAGCGCCGTGCCGATGCCCAGGAGCGTGATGGGTGCCCCAACCCTCAGGGAGAGTCGGCTGTCGGCATGGCATTGTTGAAGAATGTGGGTGGAAAGCGACTTGCTGAAGAGGCGGAGGTAGTTGCCCGCCTTCACACGGCGGCAGGTGCAGGAATGCCGTCCTGTCGTCTCTTCGCTGCGTCGTGATACATAGAGATAGTGCTCGTCGGGGTGCTCGTCGTCCTCGGCGATGTTCACAACGTCGCCGGGTTGGAGGTTGAGCACCTTGGCCACATGGGCGGTGAGGTCGATGCGGCCGTTGGGGTGGAACGTGACGTCTCCGCGTCGCGTGGTTGGGATGATGGGGTGTGTCATCGGCAGGCCCTCCATCTGAAGGTTACGGTGGTGATATAGACAAAGGTGCGGGTCTCTTCGATGCGTCGGCGGTGGGCCTCGGCGTCGGCAAGGGTGGGGTGAATGGTGGAGGCCAGGTAATAACGGTCGCCGCTGCCGCGCTCGCCGATGATCACTGCATAGCACTTGGTGCCAAACAGGAAGTTGCTGATCGCTTGGAATAGTTGTTTCATCTTGGTTAATTTATTTTGTTGTCTCAGGGGTGTGGCTTTTTCTGCTTTTCCTAGTTCTCCTAGGTCCTATTGGATTGAGTTTTGGTTTTGGGATTTAAATATTTATATTTATTTATATTTTTATTATTTTTTTGTTATTATATTTTGTTATTTAAAATTTATTCTTTATATTTGCGCCATAATTCATAAAAATGGATAAAAATGACGCAGCTTATCAATAACTGAGTGCAAATATAAAACATATATGAGCAAAATCCAAATTATTATTTATATTTTAACATTTATTTAACAACAAACGGTTTATATTAATGTGTATGAGTCGTACTGAATAATGATATTGCTATGAAAGAAAGGTTGAAAAAAGTAGTCGCTTGGCTCTTGGAGAAAAGAGAGGCGTCGTCGAAGAAAAGTTTGGCGAACATGTTGGGTTACAACCCGTCGTCTTTTTCCCAAATCCTCAACGGGCGTGTCGCGGTGAGCGACAAGTTCCTCAACAGGTTGGTGGTGATGGAACCTCGCATCAACATAGAATGGGTGAGGACCGGAAAAGGGGAGATGTTGTTGGAAAAGACGATGGATGACGACCTGTTTTTGATGGATAATGGGGAAGAGTTGGAGTTCCTTACTGAAAACACAAAAGGTGTCCGATTTTACAAGAGAGGTGACACGCTCTATATGCGGGTCAGGCATGTCCCTTATGCGGCTTTCGGACAGTTCGCCAACGATGCCGACCGTCTGGATCCGATAGAGGACGACTGGAGTTGGGAGGTCTATGAGGTGGACCACGTGGCGAGGGGAAACTACCTCTCTTTCGAGGTGAAGGGCGACTCCATGGATACGGGGTCGAGGCAAAGTTTCGAGGCAGGCGACCGTGTTTTGGTCAGGGAATGGGAGCGCGACCGATGGCGCACTTCCATTGGCTACAAGGACCATCCCTTCTGGGTGGTGGTCTTCGGGACGAGCGTGCTGCTCAAACAAATCATCGACCAGGATATGAGGAACGGCACCTTCACTTTTCATTCGCTCAACCCTTCGCCCGAATATGCCGACTTCACCATCAGCCAGAATGACATCAGGGCGCTTTACCGCATCATACGCAAAAAACCGCGAGAAATGACTTTCTAAATTTTTTTTACAGATGATGAAGAATCAAATAAAATCTTATGAAATATGAATAAAAGATTTTTTTCCTTGTTTTTCCCATTGCTGTTCTCCCTTCTGGTTGTGGCTCAGGAGCGTGTGGATTTCAACGTTGTGCCACAACCCCGTCAGGTGGTGAGCCAGAAGGGCGACCCTTTGTCCCTCTCCAGCCTGGTTGCCGTCACATATGAGGGAGGGGATGACATGCGACGCAATGCCACTTTCCTCACAGAATATGTCAGGACGGCCATTGGGAAGTCGTTGCCGGTCATGGATGCAAAGGTGAAGGGTGCCGTCATCGCCTTGAAACTGGACAAGAAGATGACGGGCGAGGAGACCTACCGCATCGCAGTGTCACAAAAGGGCATCGTCATCTCTGGAGCCTCTCCCAAGGGCGTGTTCCGGGGCGTGCAGACCTTGCGCAAGGCGATGCCCGTGGGAGCCAAGGGCGATGTCGTCGCGCCTGCCGTGGTGGTCGATGACAGTCCTCGCTTCTCTTATCGTGGCATGCATCTCGACGTGAGCCGTCATTTCTTCGATGTGGATTTCGTCAAGCAGTATATCGACATGCTTGCACTGCATCATATCAACGTCTTCCATTTCCATATCACCGACGACCAGGGATGGAGGGTGGAAATCAAGAAATATCCCAAACTCACCGAGGTGGGGGCGTGGAGGCAGCGCACCGTGGTGGGACGCAACACAGGACTTTACGAGTATAAGACCTACGGCGGATTCTACACACAGGAGCAGGTTCGCGACATCGTGGAATATGCGCGGGAAAGGTATGTCACCGTCATCCCGGAGATTGACATGCCGGGACACATGGAGGCGGCGCTGACATCGTATCCCGAACTGGGATGCACAAAAGGACCGTATGAGGTGGAACCCAACTGGGGGGTCTTCGACGACATCCTCTGTGCAGGGAGGGAGCAAACCTTCGACTTCGTGGAGGGGGTGCTCGACGAAATCATCCAGCTCTTCCCCTCGGAATACATCCATATCGGGGGCGACGAGGCACCGCGGACGCGATGGAAGGTCTGCCCCGATTGCCAGCAGCGCATACGGCAGGAGGGTCTGGGCAACGGGGACCGAAAGACCGCTGAGGACCGACTTCAAGGCTATTTCATGAAAAGGGTGGAGAAATACCTCAACAGCAAGGGAAGGAAGGCCATAGGATGGGATGAACTGCTCGATTGCGACGTCAATCCCTCAACCACCATCATGAGTTGGAGAGGCGTCGAGGGCGGACAAGTGGCATCGCAGAAAGGGCACGATGTCATCATGGTGCCAACGGCATGGTTCTATTTCGACTACTACCAGGTTTCCGAGGATGAATGGCACAAACCTCTCCTCATCGGTGGTTATGTCCCGTTGGAGAAGGTCTATTCCTTCGAGCCGGCGCCGGAAACGCTGACAGCAGAGCAGAAAAGCCACGTCATCGGACTTCAGGCCAACCTTTGGACGGAATATGTCTATGCCGAGGAGTTGGCGCAGTATCAGGTGCTGCCCAGGATGGGCGCGCTGTCGGAAGTGCAATGGGTGCTGCCCGAAAAGAAGGATTACGTGGAATACAAGGAGCGCCAAGCAAGACTCAACCACCTCTACGACACCCTGGGTTGGAAATACTGCAAGGCGGGGTTCTGATTACTCTGACTACTCCGATTATCAGTTCAGGCGGATTCGCATTTTTGCGAATCCGCCTGAATCATAATTATTAATTATAAATTATCAATTATCAATTATTCAAACACCTTGAAGGCATAGCCTTGCTCGCAAAGCCATCGTAGCGATGCGGGCAAGGCTGTATGTAGTTTGTCGATGCTCTTCAAGGAGTCGTGGAAGGTGATGATCGACCCGTTGCGGGTGTAGGTGCGCACGTTCTCCACCACGTCGTTGGCTGTCATGCGGCGGGAATAGTCGCGGGTCACCAAGTCCCACATCACAATATTGTATTTCCTTAGAAGCCAATAGTATTCAGTCAGGGTCATCACTCCATGTGGGGGGCGGAAGAGGTGTGCCCCTATCAAATCGTTGGCCTTCTTCGTGTTGTTGATGTAGGTCTTGGCTAAATGCTTCAAACCTCCAAGGTGGTTGTAGGTGTGGTTGCCCACCTGGTGACCCTCCTCCACCACTTGACGGAAGAGGTGGGGGTATTTGCGCACGTTGTCGCCCACCATGAAGAATGTTGCCTTCGCGTCGAAGTCGCGGAGTGTCTTCAGGATGAAGGGCGTGGCCTCTGGGATGGGGCCGTCGTCAAATGTGAGGTACACCGAGTGGTCGTTCTTGTCCATGCGCCACAGCGCACGGGGGAACATCCATCGCAGCCAGAAGGAGGGTTGCTCGAGAATCATGCGACAGATGGATGGTCAATAACTATAACTGTTACACTTTTGCATGTAAGCAGCATAAAGCTGGTTCAAGAGATCGTAGTGCTTGTCTGTCCACCCTTTATCGATACCCTCCATGTTTTGCAATACATTCTGCATGAGATAGATTTGGGTTTCTATCTCTCTCTTCGACGATACTACGTAGGCAGAACTGTTGGAGAGGTACCAATTGATGTATTGTGTCGAATTCTTCCATAGCTGGTCGGCAATATCGGTGGCACGCTTCTTTTCGCCCAAAGCGCTCCACGCCTGGAGGAAGTCGAAGGCCCCTCCGATATAGTTCATCGGGACGTTATATTCCGGAATCTCTTTCTCAGCCTTTTCCAGCACCTTGCGTGCCTTGTCCAATTTCTCCTCGGCGATGAGGTTGAGGGCCAGCTCGCTCATCAGTTTGCGGTGGGTGTAGCACATCCTCATCACCGTTTGGTCAAGGTAGAGGCCTTTCTTGTCGAGACCACCGAATCTGAATTTGTTCATCACACGGTCGTAGGTCTTCTCCGTGTCCATCAGGGTTGCCCTGTCGGAGGCTTTGTTTACTGTGAACGGAGTGATGCGACAGGCGAGGCCTTCCTGTATGAAGTTCTCACCAAGGTTCATGTAGTTCTCGCTTCCAACGGTGATGGCTACGTAGACGGGGCGGGTCCAGTTGGTTTGCGACAGCATCTCGAGCATCATCAGGTCGCCCTTGCCCAAACTTCTGCGTCCGACAAGCGAGATAGACATGTGGTCGGGTATCGAGTCGTTGACAATCATCATGCCACTCTTCTTCACGGCCTCCTTGTCGATGGTCATGATGAGAGAGTCGGTGGGTACCACGTGGGCGTTGCTTTCCAAACCGGCATATTGTAGGATTGCGTTCTTTGCACCCCTTTGTTTTTTATCGACGTGGTCGCGCACCCAGAATTCCAGGACGCTCTTCAATTCAAATGGGTTGTCACCAAGGAGAGCCTTTGCGTCTTCGGGGTAAAGTTTGTAGTATTCGCGTATGGCATTTTTCAGCGCCGGCTCCACCTGCACCACGTCGTTCGTGCCGGAGCAGTAGTCGATGCGGGGCCATGTGATGGGAACACTGGGAGAGTCGTAGGCAGGACGGAGCATCTGGTCGATATACCAGTCGGTCTGCAGGTAACTCAAGTTGCACACGCGGACGTCCGTGCGGTTGCCTTCCGTGTCTTGGTTGTACCACAAGGGGAAGGTGTCGTTGTCGCCGTTGGTGTAGATGATGGGATAGCCCTTGTCGGGTAGGGAGTTCAGGTAGTTCAGACCGAAGTCACGGCAGGTGTAACGCCCGCTGCGGTCGTGGTCGTCCCACGTCTGCGACCCCATCTGTATGGGTACGAGGAGGCACGCCAATGCAGCGAGGGCAGCCACGAAGGTCTGTTTCAAACCAAGTTTCTTGAGCCAGTCGATGATGGCTGCCACGCCCATGCCGCACCAAATGGCAAAGGCGTAGAACGACCCGGCATAGGCATAGTCGCGCTCACGGGGCTGGTTGGGCGTCTGGTTCAGATAGACCACGATGGCGAGACCTGTCATGAAGAAGAGGAAGAACACCACCCAGAACTGGCGTATGCCGCGCTGGCCACGGAAGGCTTGCCAGAAAAGGCCGAGCAGGCCAAGGAGCAGGGGCAGGCAGTAGAACACGTTGTGCCCCTTGTTCTCCTTCAATTCGTCGGGGAGCATGTCCTGGTTGCCCAACCTCATGTTGTCGATGAAGGGGATGCCGCTAAGCCAGTTGCCATGCTCCCTCTCGCCGTAGCCTTGGATGTCGTTCTGACGGCCGGCGAAGTTCCACATGAAATAGCGCCAGTACATGAAATTGCACTGATAGGCAACAAAGAACTTGAGATTGTCCAGTTGTGTGGGCATTTTCACGTTGTCCATACCGTAAGCGGAAGGTTCATATCGTCCTTTCACGTCGATGATGCTTTCATACATTTCAGCGTGCTGCGAGGAGTACATGCGGGGGAAGAACATGTTCTGCACATATTGTGGCTGCTGCTTGTATTCCACGATGAAGTATTCGTCGGGGTCGTCGGGTTTGGCTTTCTCCCTGCGTTGGTAGATGGGGGCTTCCTTGGTGAACTTGACATGGCCGTCCTCGTCGGCAGCGTATTCCGAGTTGTATGCCTGTCCATAGAACAGCGGACGGTAGCCGTATTGGTCGCGGCTGAGGTAGTTGCCCAATGTGAAGATGTCCTCGGGGGAGTTCTGGTCCATCGGCGGGTTGGCTGAGGAACGGATGACGATGACCGCGTAGGTGGAGTAGCCGATCATCAGCATCAGCATGCACAGCAGAGCCGTGTTCTTCACGCGGGTGGAGATAAGCAGGCTGCCTTTTTGCTTGACATTTAAGATTACCCCCAGTGCCACAAGCACAACGATGCCAATCAGCACGGCTTTGATGCCATAACCATAGAATGGGATGCCGAGCATCGCCACGGCGAGTATGAAGGAGATGTTCACACGCAAGTCGCTGCGGTCGGTGTAACTCTCATAGATGGCCCAGACGACGGTGGCGATGAGCAGGATGATGTAGACAATCACGCCAGAGTTGAAAGATAAGCCAAGGACGTTGACAAACAACAACTCGAACCATCCGCCCACGGTGATGATGCCGGGCACCACACCGTAGAGCACCGCTGCCACGATGACAAATGAGAGCAATAGCACCATGAGGGAGCCTTTAAGGTTGGCTTCGGGATTCTTCTTGTAATAGAACACGAGTACGATGGCCGGGATGCACAACAAGTTGAGCAGGTGCACACCGATGGAAAGGCCTGTCATATAGGCAATCAGCACCAACCAACGGTCGCTGTGAGGCTCGTCGGCATGCTCCTCCCATTTCAATATCAACCAGAACACCACGGCGGTGAAGGCGGAGGAATAGGCATAGACCTCGCCCTCGACAGCACTGAACCAGAAGGTGTCGCTGAACGTGTATATCAAGGCGCCCACCAGGCCGGAGGCTTCAATGGCTATCAACTTGCTGGTGGTCAACTGGTCCCAGCTGGGAAGGATCAAGCGTCGAACCAAGTGAGTGATGGTCCAGAACAAGAACATGATGCACGCTGCACTGAGAAGCGCGTTCATGATGTTCACCCATTTGGCTACTTGCGTGGGATCGCTGGCAAAATGCGAGAACAAGTTGGCCGTGAGCATGAAGAACGGGGCCCCGGGGGGGTGGCCGATTTCCAGCTTGTAACCTGTGGTGATGAATTCGGGACAGTCCCAAAAACTGGCTGTCGGCTCTACCGTGGAGCAATAAACGAAGGCGGCAATCAAGAAACTAAACCAACCTAATACGTTGTCCACTAATCTGTACTTCTTCATAAGAATTCTTTCAATAAACCTATTTGGGGGCAAAGTTACGAAAATTTCGATTAAGGGAGAAAGAAAGAAATGAATTTATTTTTTCGAGCGTGAGAAATTTATGCAATATTATGCGAACTTACCAAAATTTTCTCATTTTCCCATTTTAATTTTCCTTTTTCATTTTCATCTTCATTTTTTTTCCTACTTTTGCATGCTGAAACCATTTAAGACAATCTATGAGACGACTTGCATTATTCCTTCTTGTGTCATGTTTGAGCACAGGCGCTTTTGCGCAGTACAACAATGGTAACTCTTTCATGCGGCGTGTGCTGTTCGGTTTTCAGCAGCACGATGATGGGTTCTATTATCCTGTCACAGACATACTCGTGGACGAGTTGGACCATGTGGAGGCGGCTTACGCTTATGACAAGAAGGCGCAGAACCTATATGTGCGTACTGCGACATACAACTGCGTGGTGACACTCACCAAGGAATATGCCAACGTGGTGAAGGAAAACAAACATATACCGCAATTGAAGGGTGGAGCCATCGACATGCGTGTGATGGCTGAGAACAAGAGGCTTGAGGACAAGTTCACCCGATTGAATGAGGAACGGAAGGCACATTTGGAAGACTCCATCGCAAAGGTGCGCGCCGACTCCATTGAGAAAGCCCGCCAAGACTCATTGCGAAAGGTGCGTGAGGCACAAGAGGTAACTGCTTATGGGGCATCTCACGACTGGCAGTGCATGCCCTTTGCTGGGCAAAGGCTATCATGCTCGTTGTGCCAGGGACTCTTGGTCGTGGAGGATACTCTCTCTTGCGTGGCACTCGTCGACTCCGTCTTCTACTATCGTGAGGAGCAACAGGGTGATTTGGGACTCTCCTTCTCCGTCATACACGCCACACCTGTTGATAGCATCCTGCTGAAAGACAAGCGCTTCCTCTTGCATTCCAAAGCGTTCAAGGACAGCTTGGCAATGGTGGATGGGTTGGATGCCGATATGGTGGAAACCATCAACAGCATGGCCTTTATGAATTATGTGGATAGTCTTCGTGCCATTGCTCCGAATGGTTATGTGACGCAATGGGAATGTACTCCCATCGACTCCACTGCGGTAGACGTGAAGTTGGGGTATGTGAATATGAACGAGAAGGCTGTCAAGGCCGTTGATGCCTATTTCCAATTGGCCGACAGCGAGGGAAAGGTGTTGAAGAACGCGCATGCCAAGGTTGACTGTCCCATTGAATACATGCAGCAGGGAGAGGTGCAGACAAAGTTCCCATTCGCCATCACCGAGGGGATGGAGATGAAACTCACAAAGGTGGTCGTCGTCTTTACTGATGGAACAAAGGCGGGAGGAGTGATTAAAAAGATGAAAGATGAAGAACGATGATACAAATGTCGGGATTCTGGAGCGTGAGTAACTTCGGCTATGCCAAACATAAAAGACTATACAACACCTACAAGAATGATAGTAACAGATATTTTTGATTACCTACTTAATAAAATGGTTGTCGCTGAAAAAAAAACGGGAAAAAGCTTTTAAGTTTGGAATAATTATCGTAATTTTGCTCCCAAAACTATATTTGCACATAAAAATCAGTATTGGCCCCTTTATTATATTTTATAATGTATGGGTAAAATATAAGATATAGACAGAAGAAGAAACCCTTCTTAGCCATCCTAGAACAACGTTTTTCAGACGAAATATTAATTAAAAATTTAAAATATGAAAAAAATTCTATTTACTCTTTTAACCTTCATCGCTTTTTGCGGTGGAGCATGGGCCGATACGCCTGAAATTTATATTAATACTGAATGGGAAGTTGATGTAGATAAAAATGACGTGGTTGTCAGACCAGGAGGAAAAGGTATCATGACCGTTTGTTTGGCTTCTAATGGAGAGGAATGTAGAGACATGCAGATTGACATAACCATTCCAGAAGGATTCTCTTTTGTCTCTTGGGAACAAGCGAGAGGAGTGTTACATGGTTTGGGAACTAATCAAGTTGAAACTCCTGCCGGTCTCACAGGTTCAACTATGAGATTCGTACTCAACACAACAAATGGAACTCTCTTTAAAGATGGTCGCATTTTGAGAATCTATATCAAGGATAATGGTTATAAAAAATCTGGTAGCTTCACAGGCGCTATGTCCGACGTAATTTTGTCATGCAATAAAATTCCAAGTGGAGTGAAAGATTTTAAATATGCTTCCATTCCTTTCAATGTCAAGATGGGAGAAGAAGCTTACCAACTGTATGAGGATTTCGATGAATCAATTAGAAAATATGACGGTGTAACAGATGAGACCTGGTTTGAAGATGTCGACCAGATTGAAGATTATCAAGGTGATGTCAGGGTTCATAGATCACTCAAGGCTGGTCAGTGGAACACTATTGTGTTGCCATTTGATATGACAGAGGAACAGGTGTTCGATGCTTTTGGGACTGATGTGCAGCTGGCAGATTTTGTTGATGGAATTTTTGATGAGGAGAAATTGTCGATGAATATACAATTTAATTCTTTACAAGAGCGTTCTATAGAAGCTCACCATCCCTATATCATTAAGACTAATAAGAAAGGTGATATTGATGCAAAAAATGGTTTCAAGGTTGAGATGGTGGATATTGCTCGAAATTATATTGAAGTTGACGGTGAATATATAGAATCAGCTCCTGAAGTTTGGAGCGAAGATGAAAGAGATTGCTTCACAGGAACATATCGTAAGTTCAAGTTAGAGTCATTTCGAACTTGGATTTCAAAACCAAGACCAGGATACTGGGAGTATCACTACTTAACTTACTTGTCAGGTAATAAATTTTATTATTTGAATTATGGTAATGATAATTATACTATAATGAAAGGATTCCGTGGCTGGTTCGATATTGAAGAAATGGTAAAATTTATTAAGAATGTCTCCTCCAACGCCAATATGAACTTGTTTGTTGATGACGAACAAATCACGGGTATTGATGGCATCCCCACTTCCGTTCCTGCTGCTAAAGGTGTTTACGACCTCCAAGGCCGCAAGGTTTCCAATGAACTTCAATCTTTGAAGAAGGGTGTTTATATCATTGACGGCAAGAAGGTGGTGGTCAAGTAACTAAGTTAAGTGTTAATCCTAAAAGAGATTATAAACAATGAAAAAAAATTATATTATACCAGAGACAGAGGTTACTCCACTCTTTTTGGAAAGATGTATTTTGCAAGCTACTATTCACGGTACTATTGGAGACGATGAGCCTTGGGGCGGTCCAGGCGGCGAAGGTGGTCCCGGTATCCCCGCTGATGTAAAGAAATTCGACCTTTGGGCTGAAGAAGATGAATAACATCCTTTAAACTCCATATTTGCCAGTCCCTTTCTCACACGAGGAAGGGACTGGCATTTTTAGATGCAAGATGAAAAATGAAAGATTGGAAATTCCGCACTCTTCCCTCACACAATAAAACATCGATGAAATCGTTATAACATAAATGCGTCATATACGACACCTCATACTTCTGCTGCCATGGCTTGCCCTGGTCTTGGCGGTCGCATGCACCGACGACGATACCTTCACCACGTCGCCGGCCAACCATCTGTCATTCTCACAAGACAGCGTGTCTCTCGACACAGTCTTCTCACAAGTGCCTTCCATCACCAAGACTTTCTGGGTATATAACCGCTCTGGCAGCGGCATCAGATGCGCCAGCATAAGACTTGAGAAAGGCAACCAGACCGGTTTCCGCGTCAATGTCGACGGCTCCTACCTTGGTGCAACGGCCGGATACCAGATGAGCAACCTTGAGATTCGCAACAAGGACAGCATACGAGTCTTCGTGGAACTCACATCGCCACTTGCCAACAAGGACGTACCTACAAGGTTGGAGGACAACCTCCTCTTCACGCTTGAGAGCGGGGTGGTGCAGAAAGTCAACCTCAACGCCTTCTCATGGGATGCCATCAAATACTATAACATGGTGGTGGACCATGACTCGCTCATCTCCACCACAAGACCTGTCATCGTCTATGGTGGCATCACTGTCAACAGAGGGGCGACTCTCACCATCGGGGCAGGCACCACACTCTATTTCCACGAGGATGCCGGCATCGACGTGCATGGGAAACTGAACATACAGGGAGAGGCGGACAACAATGTCATCCTACGGGGAGACCGACTCGACCATATGTTCGACTACCTCCCATACGATGGTGTGAGCGGACAATGGCGAGGCTTACACTTCTTTGAGGAGTCCTATGACAATGCCATCAACTATGCCGACATTCATTCCACTTATCATGGCGTCATATGTGACTCGTCAGACGTATCGAAGCTCAAACTCAGCCTCTACAACAGCATCGTGCACAACTGTCAGGGATATGGACTGAAAGTCACACATTCTGTCGTGGATGTTGTCAACTGCCAAATCACCAACGCGCTCGACGACTGCGTCGCGGTCTTCGGAGGGGTGGCAAGACTGCTGAACTGCACCATAGCTCAGTTCTATCCTTTCGATGCCAACAGAGGGGTGGCGCTCAGGTTCACCAATTTCCATGAGGGGCAGACCTATCCGCTGTATGACTTCAACTGCATCAACAGTCTCGTCACTGGATATGACGACGACGTGGTGATGGGGGAGGCTGACTCCACGGCCAACTATGTGTTCTCTTTCGACCACTGCATTCTCAGAACTCCTGCCATCGAAGACACCGTGAACGTGCGCGACGTGGTGTGGGAGAACATAGAGGACACCGTGGGATGTGGTGAGAAGCATTTCAAAATGGTGGACTTGCAGAAACAACGGTATGACTTCAGACTCGACTCCCTCTCAACAGCCATAGGAAAGGCGGCACATGTGGAGGGACTTACACTCGACAGGCTGGGGGTGCGGCGTGACGACGAACCCGACATCGGCTGCTACGAATATGTGAAACCATAACCGATAAAATATAACTATTATGAAAAATATTCAACTCACCATCGACATCCAGCATCTCGCCCTGGAAGAACTGCCTGAGGATGAGCGTATGCTGGTGGAAAAGGCTATCAAGGCCACAGACAACTCTTATGCCAATTATTCCCATTTCCGTGTGGGAGCGGCTCTCCTGCTCGATAATGGAGAGGTTGTCATCGGTGCCAACCAGGAAAATGCGGTCTTCCCATTGGGATTATGTGCAGAGAGGACAGCCATCTTCGCTGCTCAGGCTCAAAAGCCACAGCATGCCATCACCAAACTGGCCATCGCGGCTCGTAACGAGGATGGATTGGTGAAAACGCCGGTCTCACCTTGCGGCTCATGCCGACAGGTCATCCTTGAGATAGAAGAGCGTTACCATCAACCCATACGGATCCTCCTCTACGGCACCGAAGGGGTGTATGTCGTCGAATCCGTTCGCGACCTGCTCCCGTTATGCTTCGTTGACGACAGCATGAGGTAAGATTGAAATTTGAAAGTTGAGTGACTCCGCCGTTCACGCTCGGAGTATTGGCTCCCCCCTCCCGTTTAGTCCATTTTGGGAAGGGGTGGTGTGAGGTGTTTTTCCATTTTCATTTCTCATCTATTTCCACTTCCAAAAAACTGTTGTAAAGGTCTTGGATGTTGATGTTTTGGGGGATTTCACAGCGAATGGTGTCCCTCACCAGTTTCTCTTTTGACATTTCTGGACTAATCTTGGCACTCATGTCCATGCGTGTGGG
This sequence comes from Prevotella sp., assembly GCA_017524385.1. Lineage (GTDB taxonomy): Bacteria > Bacteroidota > Bacteroidia > Bacteroidales > Bacteroidaceae > Prevotella. The sequence goes on along the minus strand of JAFWSS010000097.1, from coordinate 3,709 downwards.
TGCTTGGATCGCACTGTCGCCTGTGAAGGAAATCGTAGGCAGGATGATTGGCGACACAAGTGACCGTGAGATATATTCCACATCGGCCACGGCGCCGACGGTGTCGCCCACTTCCTTCTCTTGTGACAGGATTGGCGCGGCGTTGTCATTTGGCACGACAGGCATGCTGGCCTCCTCCACCGCCGTGCCCATGACCATCACTCGGTCGCCGTGCTCCTTCATCTTGTCCTCGCAACCTTTCATCATGTGGGAGGTTTGGTAGATGCGTGCCTGCATGTCGGGTGTGTTGCGAAGGGCTACATAGTTGTCCAAGGCGATGCGGTAGTGGTCGCGGGCCGCCTGCCATTCTTCTGCAAACATGTGACACATTCCCAAACGGTAGTGAATGTCGCCTTTCTCGTTCTCGAAACACACGGTGAGCGCTTTTTCGAAATAGGGGATGGCTTGCTTGTATTGTTGCAATTGGAAATGGCTCTCACCGTCGATGTAGTAATAGACCGAACGCTCATGAGGGGCGAAAGCGTCCAATTTCGGGATGGCTTCGTCAAGATATTTGCAGGCCTCCTCGTATGCCCATTCATAGTAATAGCACACCCCCATGTAGCCGTGATAGCGGGGGTTCAGGTCGTAGGCCTTGTCCAACTGTTCAAACAGCAACAGAGCCTCATGGTATTTCCCACTTTGGAAATACTCCAACGCCATTCCCAAACGTTCGCTGTCATCGGGGGGATGGCTGATGAAAGGCAGGGTGAGGGCGGTTGTCAGCAAGGTTGCCCATAACCATTTAATCATCGGGAGTCTTGGTATAGAAGTCGATTGTACGACGGATGGCACGGTCGCACACGGGGCAGAACACGGGGTTCTCGTTTGTACGCATGCGGCAGTCCTGACAGGGACGATAGACGCCTTTCAACGAGTAGCCGGCACCCTCGAACAGTCCCACGCGACTCTTGACATCCTTCGGGTCGGTGGAGGGAGGAGTGGGGAAGGGGGTGCCCTCCTTTATAAGGTCCTCCCACTTGCCATGGAAGTCGACCAACGTCGTCAGGTTGGGTTCCCATGGCTCCACATCGTGCGGATACATCGGGATGGCTTCTTGCTCATAGGCGTATTCGTCGGCAAGGCCGGCGAAGCTGTGGCCGAACTCATGCACCACCACGGGTTTGAAAAGAGAGTGGTGGGCCATCGACAGGTTGTAGGAGTTGAGGATGCCTCCACCGCCGTAAAGGCTGGTGTTCACCAAGACGATGATGTGCTCGTAGGGTGTGCCGGCCAGACAGTCGTGGAGTTCTTTCAAGTGTAGGGTTGTGAGGTAGCGGTCGGAATAGAAGGTGTCGAAATGAGAATGGATGGCGGTGTTCTTCCAAATCCCTTTCCGAGGGATGCTCGTGCCACTATCGACGGAAGGAGACTTCACAGCCACGATGTTGAAACGGTCACGCAGCGATTTGAACGGCTCGTGAGCGAAAAGCGCATCGATGGCTTTGCGGCAGTCGGCGAGGAATGTGTCCATCTCCTTCTCTTGATAGCCTTCCGCGAGAAAGGCGATGTGGATGCAGCGTGTGGTGTCGCGGGCTTGTTGCAGCGTCTCATAGGGCGTGACGCCCTCCCACCCGCTGCGGTGGATGAGGATGTCGTCGGGTGCCACGGTGTGGGTCATCGTGGCGATGGTCTGCTGGCGGTTGTCATACAGTTCGATGGTGATATCTGCCAAGTCTTTTGGCATGGGGGCGAGAAAAACGTTCTGGAACGACCTCCGTAACATCTTGGCCTCGGGATAGGACAGCCATTCCTGGAAGAGGGTGGAGAACGAGTTGCGGTAGATGACGGTGCCGCTGTGGTGGTCGCGCATCACCAACTGACCGTTGCCACGGACGGGCACCTCGCCTAAGTGATAACGTTTCCCGTACCAACGAGGAAGGATGTGCAACTCGTCCAGCGAAATCTCCTGATTGTTGATGTCGCCGGAGAAGATGTAGTCAAGACGCAGCGTGGCATCGGTGAAATAGTTGTCAAATTGCTGGGCTGCAATCCTCGACAAGCCGCATGACAGCAGCACTATCATTAACAGGAAGGTCTTTCTCATATCGCTTTCTTTTTATGGTTTTTTCCACTGTTCCTAAGGCTTCTAGTATTCCTAGTATTTCTAGTATTCCTAGGACTTCCAGTATTCCTAGGTTTTAGAGTTGTTTTATCAGCTCTTGTATGTAATCGCGTTGCCAGTCGGAGGGATGGTGGCGCTCGTCACCATACTGCAAAAGGTCGATGTCCATCACCACACGCCCTTGGGCACGTAGCGAGCGGCGGTCGCCGCAACGCCGCTCCAAACGCTTGAGAGCAGCGACGAGTGCCGTGCTGTCGAGTGTAGTATGTCCGCAAGTCAGGCTGTTGAGGAAGTCGTCGCCTTCCATGCCAATGGGTGTTGTCCGGAGGATGGCGGTATGGCGGCAGTCCGTCAGCATCGTTTCCAACAACTGCCGGCAGCGGAGCAACAACTGTTCGTCGCCGGTGTTGCTGCCCAGAGCTATAATCACACGAGGCATACTCAAGTTAGCGTCTATGTCTCACAAAATGGCAGCAAAGGCAGTAAAAGCAGCAAAAAAGCAAAAGTTATAAAAGCAGTAAAAGTAGACATATGTCCCTTTAACTCCCCTTTAACTCCTTTTTAACTCCTTTTTAACTCCCCTTTAACTCCTTTTTAACTCCCCTTTAACTCCTCTTTAACTCCCCTTTAACTCCTCTTTAACTCCCCTTTAACTCCTCTTTAACTCCAGAACTAAATGAAATAGTAGAGGAAAGACGAGATACCCTCCAAGGCGGGCTTGCGTACACCCTCAATCTCTATCTTGAAGTCTATCTCCACCTTGCAGATGCCGCGGAGGTTTTGGATGTTGTGAAGGCGTGTACGCATGCGCACCCTGCTGCCAGTCACCACGGGCTGGCCGAAACGCATCTTGTCCATACCGTAATTCACCAGCATCTTGATGTTGTTCACTTGTATGATTTGGGCCCAGAGGTAGGGGAGCACCGACAAGGTGAGGTAGCCGTGGGCGATGGTGCTCTTGTATGGACTTTCCTCCTTTGCACGTTCGGGGTCAACATGTATCCACTGGTGGTCGAGTGTCGCGTCTGCGAAAAGGTTGATACGCTCCTGGTCGATGGTCAGCCAGTCGGAGCAACCGAGTTCCTTGCCTAAATAGGAGGCAAACTCATCATAAGAATTTACTATCAGCATATTATGTTTTTTGTAATTATTGGCTTGCGCCTCGTGGCGCAGCATCTAATGACAAAGTTAAGCATCTTTTGCGACACATCAAAACATTTCATCCTAAACTTTACTTTTTTTAGGTTTTTATTCGTAACTTGGGCTTCGCCGAAGTTGCTGCCACTCGAAAAAGTCTAACTTGAATTATTCATGAAAACAATTTTTCTCCAATTGCAAAAACTTGATTTAACAAGCGCTCGGTTCTGCCACTTGGCTTGTCCAAGAATTATCTCGAATTTCTCATTAACTTAAGTTTCGGAAGCTCGGTTATATTGATTTTCAATTATTTACAGTCGATTCTTAAAAAAAATCCATGGATAGCCAAACGATGATTCCATCAATACACCTCCATTTGTAAGGATTTTTGCTTAATACTTTATTTGTTGTATCTTGGTTTGATGTTGAACGAACCCCGAAGGGGTGGTCAGAGTACAGGCAGGCGGT